>CAZQSV010000065.1:0-1012 GCA_964596305.1 Candidatus Woesearchaeota archaeon | reverse complement strand
TGCTAAAATTAGCATGGTTTTTAATAAGATAAAAAAAATATTCTCTGAAAGAGGGGCTGAAGATGAGTTCGATGAAGAATATCTTGAGATTGATCTTGGCAAAGAAGAAAAAGATCACAAGATTCTTATTAAGCTTTTTGTTCTAAAAGACTATGATGATGTTACAGAAATCTTAAATGCGTTGCGGGAAGGCTACACAATCGCGATTATTGACATAAAAACTCTTAGGCAAAAGGATTCTATTGAATTGAAGAGAGCTGTTTCTAAAATAAAAAAGACAATTGATGCTTTGGAAGGCAATATTGCCGGATTTGGGGAAAATATTGTTATCGCAACCCCTTCTTTTGCTAAAATCCATAAAGAAGAAGCCAAACCAAAAGAAAAGAAGAACAAGTTTGATTAATCCTTGAATAATTTTCACCTTTATCCTATTTATTATATATTCTTCTGAGAATCAATTAATTTTTTAAATTTTGGATATAGAGAAAACAGTTTTCAAAGCAACTACAATTGTTGCAGGGACAAATAATGCCAGAAGAGCTCCAAAAACAGCTGAAACCGCATCACCCACCCCAATACCTATAACACTGCCGCGGACACCTTCCATTCCAAACCTGCTTATAACAACCAAAGCAGTCCCTGTCCACAAGAATTTTTGGGAATCCTTGCCAGGTGGGACATTGACAAAACCAATGAATAGTCCTAAAAGAACCAAAATACCATAAATCTGAACACTAAGTCTTGTAATTACTGGAATTGATAAAATAGTTGTTGATAAGCCTATTAAAACAGCAAGAATAACTCCTACAAGAAAGGCCCATGCTCCAATAGAGTTTTCTTTGGATTTTATCACCATTTTTGGATCAATTACCTATTCTTAAATAAGTTTTCTGATTATATAAATTTTCCTTTTTTAAGTTTCTCTTCGGAACACCTCTAAAATCTCCCCAAAAACCTATATTTTTAACAATATAAATCTTTATAAAACCTTTCTCACTTTAAAATGACAATT
>CAZQSV010000064.1:0-1025 GCA_964596305.1 Candidatus Woesearchaeota archaeon | reverse complement strand
TAGTATTCCAGGTTTGGGACCTGGCGATCTGGGTTCAAATCCCAGCAACCCCATTGAAAACAGAACAATTTAAAAACCAATTTCCTAACATAATTATATAAAAACAAAAGATGGCAACAAAATCCAAAAAAGTAAAATCAGCAGGGAGATTTGGAGCTAGATATGGAAAAAAAGCAAGGGCTAACATCGCTTCAATTGAAGAAAAGCAAAGAAAAAAACAAAAATGTCCTTTCTGCGGGAAACTTGGAGCAAAGAGACTTTCAAAAGGGATATGGCAGTGCACAAGGAAAAAATGCAATAAGAAATTTGCTGCAGGAGCCTATTATCTAGAACAATAAATTATGGAAATAAACAAATGACAACCTACAAATGTTTTAAGTGCGGGAGAAAAATTAAAAGCCAAAATCTTGATAAGAGATTTGTTTGTCCTTTCTGCGGGTCTAAGATTTTTTACAAGCCCAGAACCAGAGTCAAGAAAGTAAAGGCAGAGTAAAATCAGCAAAATCAGCACGTGCTATTTTTAAAATGAATGAAAAAGATAATAAAAGCAGAAAAATGCAGGAAATTCAGATGCTTGAGCAAAGTTTGCAGAATCTTATTCTCCAGCACCAAATGTTTCAAATGGAGCTTTCAGAAACACAGGCAGCAGAAAAAGAAATACAAGGCTCAAATGAAATTTTTAAGATTGTTGGCCAGTTGATGATAAAAACAGACAAAGAAAAAACAAAAGAAGACTTGGCAAAAAAGAAAAAGCTTCTTAATCTTAGGATTAAATCTCTGGGCGAACAGGAAAAATCCTTATCTGAAAAGCTTGAATCACTAAAAAAAGAAATTTCTTAAAATTTTCTCATAATTTTTCAATATTTTCTGGTTTCTTGGGATTTCTTCTTGGTCTTTATTTTTTCGAACAGCGACGAGCCTCGATGGAAATATATGTAAAATAGTTACGAAATCTTTATAAACATCTGCATGCTAAAATTAGCATGGTTTTTAATAAGATAAAAAAAATATTCTCTGAAAGAGGG
>CAZQSV010000063.1:0-1066 GCA_964596305.1 Candidatus Woesearchaeota archaeon | reverse complement strand
ACAAAACTTTAAAAACCAATTCCTCAATAAATTAGTTATAGTTGAGGTAAAAAATGAAAGGAAAAGTTATTCAATTTCGTCGCGGCAGGCATACTATCCATGAAAGGCATTTTTTGCTAGATGTCGGAGCTGCAAATAAAAAAGAAGCTGAAAAATTCGTTGGAAAATCAGTATCATGGAAATCTCCAGCTGGAAAAGTAATCGCTGGCAAAATCACAGCACCGCATGGGAACAATGGACTTGTTCGTGCGATTTTTGAAAGGGGTCTGCCAGGACAGGCAATTACAACAGAAGTAGAGGTTAAATAAAATGGATATTATACCAGAGACAATCAACAGAATAAGAATATCAGATGATGAATTGGTTTTGTTATCAAGAGTCTTAGAAAAAGTTGATTCTAATAACTTAGATGATAATGAAAAAGAATTTCATAGAATCTTATCAGGCAGAATTAAAGGAAGATTAAAACTAAAAGGAGTAGAAGAATAAAATGGCACTTAGAAAAGCTACGGCGTATTCAAAGAAAAGAGTTGTTCCTTACACTCGGATTAGCAAAAAGAAAGGGAAATCTTATGTAAAGACTGTTCCGCCGCAGAAGATAGTTAAGTTTACAATGGGTTCTGAGAAGCTTTATAGGGAAGGAAAACTGCCTTATGTAATCACTATGACTGCTAACGAGAATGCACAGATAAGGCATAATGCTCTTGAAGCGTGCAGACAGTTTATAAATAAGAAACTGGAAACTGAATTTCCTGGTCAGTATCTTTTTAGAGTAATTCCATTTCCACATCATATTCAGAGAGAGAATAAAATGCTTACTGGTGCAGGGGCTGACAGGATGCAATCTGGAATGCAGCTGTCTTTTGGCAAACCCGCAGGAAAAGCAGCAATAGTAAAAAAAGGAAGCAAGATTTTTCTCATTGCAATATTAAACGAGAAAAACATGATTTTCGCGAGAAGTGTTCTGAAAAAAATAAAGTCAAAGCTTCCCTGCAAAGCAAAAGTTTCTTATGAAATTATAAAGAAAAGGTAATTGTTACCTCTTAAGGAAAGTAACAAATAGAAA
>CAZQSV010000062.1:0-1111 GCA_964596305.1 Candidatus Woesearchaeota archaeon | reverse complement strand
ATATATACAATAAGAAATAACCAATAAAAAACAAGAAAAAAAAGTTAGTCAAATAAAGTTCCAAGAGGATTTTCAAAATCCTTTTTTATTTTCTCTATGCGCTTTTTTTTCTCATTATCCAGCTCCTCTGTCTTTTTTTCAACTTCTTCCCTTAGTTCTAAAAAAGGATCTGGATTGTGGCGAAAATAAACTTCTTTCATCCAGATGTAAAATTCTTCAAAATGATTTTCCTGGTCAAGCCAGACTTTTTTCTGAAAGTCAAGATGCAGCAAGCTAGAAAATGAGATTATTCTTTCTTCTTTATCTGTGCCAACAAATTCTGTGAAAGAAATCTTTTTTCTTTTTTCTTCCTCTTTAAGCTGTTTTGAAAGTTTTTCATAAATTTCTTTTATCTTGTCTTTTATGCTAAACTTTCTTTTTGGCAGGGAAAATGAAGTTTGTCTAAGTCTGTCTTTATCAGTGATCTTTCTTTTTATTCTTCTGTTCTCTGTGGCAATTGCTTTGTTTAAGGAGTCCATAATCTCCTGCAATGTAACACGCCTGAATCTTGGCATCGGACTTCTTGGAATCAATTCAGGAATTTCATCTTTATTAAATATTTCAAAAATCTGACCTGTTTTTAAGTCTGTATTTAAGCCCTGGTCTTTGTTTTTATCAGCGAAAAGGATTTCGTCCACACTTTTTAGGTGTTTATTAAGAAGTATCTCTGATTTTATCCTAAGCAGCAGAGAAGCGGCAAGAAGAACTTTCCCTGAGATGAAAAAATCCGCCTCTTCCATCTCCTTAATTCTGTCAAGATACCTTTCTGTAAGCACAATTATATTGACATCCCATGGATTTAATTGCTCTGTGTTAATTAGATCGTAGATAATTTCCTTCCAGCCAATTTCACGATTGAACAAAAGATCATGGATTTGCTCCTGTTTTGAGTTGCTAAAGGTATTGCTGTTCTTTTTATCCCCCTCTTTTTTATCCATTTAAGAATTAAATATTGTTATTTTTATAAACTTGATGTATGCGGGAATTTGGCAATTACTACTTTGCTATAACCCCTGGCTGTCATTTTTTAAGAGTAACAAGAACGAAAGGTTTAAATACTTGCACATATTCT
>CAZQSV010000061.1:0-1118 GCA_964596305.1 Candidatus Woesearchaeota archaeon | reverse complement strand
TTTAGGAAACTTGGGAAGCGATACAAGAACCTTTATGGTTGATGTAGAAAATTATGGGGCATGGGCAGAACTTTCTGAATCACCAGGAACAATTACTCTTAATTCAGGCAGTTCAGGAGAAACTTATGTAAATCTTGACGTTGATAAGGATGCTTCTTCAGGCGAAAAAACATTTAACATTCTGGTTTACGAAGGAACAGAATTAATCAAGACACAGCCAATTTCAGTTAATATAGAATCAAGAAACTTCCTTGGAATTACAGGATTCTCAATAAATGAAGGAAATGGATATTTGTGGGGCTTGGGACTTCTTAACGTAATCCTTGTAATTGTAATCATAATTGTTGCAGTAAGAGTTGCAAGAAGGAAATAAGTTCTTTATCCTTCAGTTTAGTTCTAATTTTAATAAACTATTTAAACTATTTTCTTCTATGATTATTAATGGCTAAATCAAAAAAAGGGGTTGGTAAATCAAGGCGTTCTAAGAAAGTAAAATCCTCTCAAAAGAGAAAATCAAAAAAGAGATATAGGGGTATCACAGCGCAGGGTATTATTGCTAGATATTTGATTCTCATTGCAGTTGCACTCCCAGGGCTTTGGCTTTTTTACAAAATCTTTACTCCTCTTACTGCATTACCTGTTTACTGGCTTTTGAATCTTTTTTATGAAACTTTTCTCTTGTCAGATACAATCCTCCTCATAAACTGGAGTTTTCCTATTGAACTTATTCCAGCATGCATTGCTGGTTCTGCTTACTATCTTTTGCTTGTGTTAAACCTTGCGACACCAAAAATAAAACAAAAAACAAGAGTTTATGCAATTCTCTTTTCTTTTGTAACATTTCTTGTTATAAATATCCTGAGGATTTTCCTGCTTAGCATCATGGCGTATACAGGTTCCTCTTTTTTTGACGCAGCTCATCAGTTTCTGTGGTATTCTGTGAGCACACTCTTTGTGGTGGGGATTTGGTTTACAGAGGTAAAGTTATTTAAGATAAAGGAGATCCCTTTTTACTCTGACCTGAGATTCCTTTTTAGAATGTCTAGCTTTAGGAAGAAACTCAGGAAAAAGCATTGATTACTCCTAAAGTCCCGAAAAGGGTGAGAATTCCGGCTATT
>CAZQSV010000060.1:0-1119 GCA_964596305.1 Candidatus Woesearchaeota archaeon | reverse complement strand
CATGATTTGAAAGCATATCTAATACATTACATCTTTCAATTTTATTTACTCTTTCTCCTATATTCTCCTTGATATTTGTCACACACATTTTATTACTCTCTTTTAACATAACTTACACAATACCCTATTAGGAATCTTCTACTAACTTCCTAACTTATTCAAGAAAGTTGATTTTTCTTTAAAAAGCTTATGGTAAATTTTATTGATTTTAACTAAAAAAACCTATTTTTTGAGGTTTTATTTATAAACCCTTTGGTGTTACTAGAATATTAATACACTGTCCCAAAAAACACTAAACAAAAGATTTATTAACATATATATCTTAAAGGGTAATATATTAGGAATAAACATAGATATGTGCATTATATATTTTTTACATATCTATAACAAAATAATAGATATAGAAAATGGCAAGAACAAAAACAAGGGAGATAACAATCAAGCAGTCAAAAGGGGCTTTTTCTATCTTTAAAAAGAAGGGATTCTCGAGGAAAGACTATGATTTTGAAGGGTTATCTGTTCTAAGGCAGCTTTTGAGCAATGAAAAAGCACGCCTTTTACATGTAGTCAAAACCCAACATCCAGGTTCAATATATGAACTAGCAAAGAAACTTGACAGAAGCTTCAAAGCTGTTGTGGATGATGTGAAACTTCTTGAAAGATTTGGTTTTATAGAGATTATGGAGGAAAAAACAAAGAAAAGAATCAGACATAAACCAGTGGTAGTAGTGGATACAATGACAATAAATATGAATATTTAGGCACTACTTTTCTAATCTCCATAATAGGCTCTGAAAGAGACTTCTATAGAATCAGGCGCTATAGTGAAATCTTGTATAGAACCTCTAAAATTATTTGTCTGGTTTCCCTCTTGTAAAGCCAACATTTCTTCACCATTTGCAATGATCTCTAGTTCATAGCCTTTAATAGGCCTGTCTGGTCCAAAAGGCCAGCTTTCCAGGAGAAGGTCTTCTAATGTTTCTTCAAGAACACCACATGAGTCTCTTCCATCAAGACAAGGCATTCTATTATTACACCTAAACATAAGTTTTCTAACCTCTATACCCCCAAAATAATCTTCACAATCAGTATTATAATGTAAAAAAGATTGGATAAAGC
>CAZQSV010000059.1:0-1274 GCA_964596305.1 Candidatus Woesearchaeota archaeon | reverse complement strand
TTTGCACTTGGATTATTTTCTGCAGAAATTGATAATGCAATTAATATTTCATTCACATCCAAACTGGGATTATTAGAACCTCCTATACTTCTCTTCATGTTTCTTATATTCTGGATAAGATTTTCAGGAAGTAAAAAGATATCATCTGGAATCAAAGCCAAATATTTAAGAGTATTAATAATTGAAGCAGACTCAGAATGAAGCAAAGGTGAATTTTTTCCAGTAATTATCCTCCCATCACCCAATTCTATAGCACTTCCACAAAAAAGATCTTTATTTCTTTTCCCTTTATTATAACAATCTTCAGCACATCTTCTTGCAGCCAAAACAACTTTTCTATAATTTTCATTCAAATTTAATTTTAACATTAATTTTTCAATTTTATCAACAACATCTTTTTCAACAATCCCTAAAAGTTTTTCTTTCTTATGTCTAAAATATCTTCTTATAATTTCCTGTTCAGCAGCTTTTCTTATAATAAAATCATCTATAATACCTTCCTTAGTTTTGCTGACACCCATATCTGTAGGAGATCTATAAATATCTCTCCCAATTTTCTTTAAAATATTCCTTAAAATAGGAAAATTTTCTATATCCCTATTATAATTTACAGCAGAGGTACCATACTCCTTTAAATGAAAGGGGTCCACCATATTTACATCTCCAATATCTGCTGTTGCAGCTTCATAAGCTAAATTAACCGGATGGTCCATTGAAAGATTCCAAATAGGAAAAGTTTCAAATTTTGCAAAACCTGAATTTATTCCTTTTTTACAATCATGATACAACTGTGAAAGACAAAAGGACATTTTCCCACTTCCAGGAGCTACTCCAGAAACAACTATGATTGATTTATCAGATTCCACATAAGGATTCTGTCCATATCCTTCTTCACTCACAATTTTTTCAATATCCGCAGGATAACCTTCTATTTCTCTTTGCAAATAACCTTTAATTCCAATATTTTCTAAATAATTTTTAAACTGAAGAGCCTTTTTTTCTCCAGAAAACCTGTTTATTATAACAGCAGAAACATCTAATCCAAAAGACCTTAAATCATTTATACTTTTAAGAGTCATTGTTTCATAAGTCAAACCAAAATCCTCTCTCATTTTTCCATTTTCAATATCTTTAGCAGAAATACAAAAAATAATTTCAGAGTTATCTTTTATCATTTGCAACATTTTTATTTTGGTATTAGGTTCATAACCTGGAAGAACCCTCGCTGCATGAAAATCATCACATATTTTCCCTCCAAATTCAAGATAAAGTTT
>CAZQSV010000058.1:0-1307 GCA_964596305.1 Candidatus Woesearchaeota archaeon | reverse complement strand
ACTTCTGCTGTTTGCGGTTTTATGCCTTCGTTAATATCAATTACAAGTATTGCCATGTCTGCAAGGCTCCCACCGCGCTTTCTTAAATTTGTGAATGCTGCGTGTCCTGGCGTGTCAATAAACAAAAATCCAGGGATGTCAAGTTTTATTTTATTTTTTTCAATTAAAGGACATGCTGATTTTATTTTTTCTGCAGGATATAAGGTGAAAGAGATCTTCTGTGTGATTCCTCCTGCTTCACTTTCCTGAACAAAGCTCTGCCTGAGTTTATCAAGTATGCTTGTTTTTCCGTGATCAACATGCCCGCAAACCGTGACAATTGGCTGGCGGATTTTTTTGTTTGTTTCTTGTTTCATAACAAAAAGAGAAGGAATTAGGTTAAAAAGGTTTTTAATAGAACTAAATTAATAATTTAGAATTAAAATGAGGTGAGAGCCACAAACCGAAGTTCACGACTCTCGGTGTCTAACCGAAGTCAGACAATTTTTATAGAATTTTGGCATATTTAAATCTTTCTGATTATACTGGATTCATAGATAATTAAAGGTCTCTAACAAATTAGTAATCAGGCATTTCTTCAGTTTCTTCATTGTTTTCTTTCAGGGTTTTTTGGTCTTTTTCCTTCTCGCTGCCTGGTTCCTGCTTCAAATCATCTTCGTTTATGGAATCAATCATTTCTTTAAATTTTTGAAAATGTTCTGCAGGTATTCTTAATCCTTTTTTTGTAGGTCCAGTATATTTTTCACTTGAAACAAATTCTCTAATGTCAACACCAGTTTTTCCATTATACTCTCTTATTCCTACAACAATATCTGTAATTGTTCCTTGAAATTCTCCTTTGTTTATTTTTCCAATGTCTTTTTCCATAATGAAGATTTGTAGTGATGTTATTTAAATTTTGTGGATTTTTGATTTTTGTGCTGGTCGCTTGTATGGAAAGCATGTTCTGCTGCCTGCTCTATTTTGCTTAAGACTTTGTGAAGTGCTCTCTTAAAATTCCAGTCAAAGGCATCTGCCTCAATTGTTTTTCCAGAATAAATGACTAAGACATGGATGCTGAATTTTTTGTTTTTATCGCTAGTCTCTCTTTTGTAATTATGTTCTTTTAGATGTATTCTAATTGATTCTATATTCTTTAGCTTGTGCTGGATTTTTTTGGAATATTCAGAAAAAAGATTTTCAAAATCTTTTTTATCTTTTTCATTAAGAATATCAAATCCAATTGTCTCAACAGGAATCATAATGAAAATTAGTTGTGTATTTATTTAAATCTTGTGGGAAATGAAAAGAAACAAACGCCCGGACCA
>CAZQSV010000057.1:0-1411 GCA_964596305.1 Candidatus Woesearchaeota archaeon | reverse complement strand
TCCTGCTCTCTTGTCAAAACCTGATGCAACAGCGTCTGCTTTTATTTGTGCATCTCTGGAGGCAAGCTCTAATGCTTCTGCTTTATACTGATTTTGAAGCTCCTGGCTCAGCTCAAAGTTTATGTAACTTATCCCTGCTCCGGCATCAATCCCTGCATCAATCACTTCGCTTATTTTATCAAATTCATCTGAGGACAATTCAAGCTTCAGTGAATGAGTTGCCTTGTAACCGTCCTGAGTCTGTTTTCGTCCATCCCATTCATAGTTCGGATAAATGTTAAAACTCTGGGTTTGCAGCTCACTTCTTTCAAATCCCAATCCAAGAACTTCAGCAACAAGATTGTCTAAAATCCCATCATTTGCATCTTTTGCTTCAACACTGGTCTCTCCCTGGGTCTCTATCATGAAATAAACGCTTATTAAGTCAGGCATTGCATCTATGCTTGCAATTCCTTCTACAGTAATTTTATTAGCTGAATTGGGGGATAAAGAAGTAATTGCAATTAATGCAATGAGAAAGACTACCCCTGCTATTATAGAGGTTATTATGATTGGCTGATTGTCTTTTACCCAGCTTTTTTTCATATTATTTTTAATAATTAAGAGTTTATAAAATATTTTACTTTAACTCGAGCTCCATTCTCCAGCTGTTTCCTTCGCCTGTAAAATCTGCTCCTTTTACCTCAAGAGGAGATTCAAAAAGCGGACAGTCAATCACAAATGTCTCAAATTCTCCGCCTTCTCCTGCAGGATGAATTTTGTATTTCTCATGAAGGTCTTTAACATCTTCTATAAAGGCCTGGTTTATTTTTCTGCCAAGCCACGAGCCGTTTAAAGGATATGCAGCAACAGCTGTTATTATAACACTGAATTCATCTTTTAGTAAATCATTCAAGTATTCAAATTCGTCTTTTTGCCATAATGGAATTATTGATTTTAAATTAAGTTTTTTACATATCTTTTCTATGCGTGATCTCTGATAATTAGATGCTAAGGCTCCACTAACTATTGCATTGATATTATATTTTTTGATAGCCTCTTTAATCGCTTTTTCAAGGTCTGCCAGCTCTTCTTCTTTCCTGCCTTTTGTTTTTTTAATAATTAAAGGAAGAGACATTGCTTTTGCCTGCTGTTTTGTTTTTTTTATCGATGGTGTGTGGAACATGTAACTGTAAGGATTTTCAGATTTAAGAGTTATAAGACAAGACAGTTCATGCCCTTGTTTTTTTGCAAGCCAAGCTGCATATGCTGAATCTTTACCGCCAGAAAATAACACGCCAAGTTTTAATTGCTTCATCAGGAAATAAATAAGAATGAGTTTTTAAGGTATTTTGTCATTGTATGTGTAAGTATGGAATATATACAATAAGAAATAACCAATAAAAAACAAGAAAAAAAAGTTAGTCAAATA
>CAZQSV010000056.1:0-1419 GCA_964596305.1 Candidatus Woesearchaeota archaeon | reverse complement strand
GAAGTTACAGGAGAAGTTGAGAGGCGTGTTGTAAGCCAGTTGCTGACCATGATGGATGGCTTGAAATCAAGAGGGAATGTTGTTGTGATTGGGGCAACAAACCGTGTCAATTCAATTGATTCTGCTTTGAGGAGGCCTGGAAGATTTGATCGTGAGATTGAAATAAATGTTCCTGGGAAAGAAGGAAGGCTTTCAGTCCTTAAAATTCATACAAGAGGAATGCCTCTGACGAGAGATGTTAAACTTAATGAGATTGCATCTGTGACCCATGGTTTTGTTGGAGCTGATCTTGAAGCTCTTGCAAAAGAAGCTGCAATGAGTGTTTTAAGAAAAATGCTTCCCAAGATAAAGCTTGATGAGGAAGAGATCCCACCAGAAATTTTAGATAAGCTGGTAATAAGACATTCTGATTTTCTTGATGCTTTGAAAGTAGTAAGACCAAGTGCAATGCGTGAGGTTTTGGTTGAAACCCCCAATATTGGATGGGAGGATGTTGGAGGATTGGGCAAGGTTAAACAGGAACTTCAAGAAGTTGTAGAGTGGCCTTTGAAATCTCCAGAAGTTTTCAAGAGAATGGGTATTAAGCCTTCCAAAGGTATTTTACTTTACGGTCCGCCAGGAACAGGAAAAACACTTTTAGCAAAGGCTGTAGCAAGAGAATCAGAAGCAAATTTTATTCAGATTAAAGGACCTAGCTTGTTAAGTATGTGGGTTGGAAAATCAGAAGAAGGAATGAGAAAGGTTTTTGAGAGAGCAAGACAGGTAAGTCCTTGTATTGTTTTCTTTGATGAAATTGATTCATTGGCAGGGAAAAGAGGCATGTCAGATGCAGGAGGTTCAAGGGTTACAGAACGTGTTTTGAATCAATTGCTTGCAGAAATGGATGGTCTTGAAGACCTGAACGATGTTTTGGTGATTGGAGCGACAAACAGACCTGATATGCTGGATACTGCTTTATTAAGACCTGGAAGATTTGACAAGATTCTTTTGGTTGGAGCTCCTGAAGAAAAAGGAAGGAATCAGATTTTAGAAATACACACAAAAAACATACCTTTAGGTGATGGCAAAAAACCTTTCACTAAGGAAAAAAGAAAGATCTTCTTGAAGACTATAGCCAAGAAAACAGAGGGATATACTGGTGCTGATATTGAGGCTCTGGCAAGAGAATCTGCCTTAATAGCTTTGAGAGAAAACAAAGATACAAAATTTGTCAGATCAGAACATTTTGATGAAGCTCTTAGAAAAATAAAGCCAAGTGTAAGCAAGCCTGTCCTTGAAGTTTACAAAAAAATGGAAGATAAGTTTGTAAAATCTGCAAAGACAGCTGTGCCAATTGAGAGTAGTTATTATGGATAAATTTATAAATGGTAATTCTTGAATTTTGAAATGGCAAAGAAGACAATTTTAATTGCAGATGAT
>CAZQSV010000055.1:0-1526 GCA_964596305.1 Candidatus Woesearchaeota archaeon | reverse complement strand
TTTATAAACTTCCTTTTTCAACTTTTCTTAGGTTAACAGCTTACAGCTGTTCTAACGTTGCAAAACGTGCCAGATTATAACATGGAAAAAACTGAAAAAAATCCAGTATACGAATTACCTACTCAAGAATACAATTTAAAATTAGCCGAGGCTTTGAAAAAAGTTCCTGAATTTAAAGAACCAGAATGGGTTGGTTTTGTTAAGTCCGGTTCTGGGAAGGTAAGGCCAATTGAAGATCCTGATTTCTGGTATAAAAGATCTGCGAGCATTCTAAGACAGATTTATAGAAAGGGAATTTTGGGTGTTAGCAGGCTAAGAACACGCTATGGCTCTAAAAAGAAAAGAGGAAACAAACCTGAGAGATTCAAAAAATCTGGGGGAAAAATAATAAGAAAAATCCTACAGCAATCAGACGAAGCTGGCTTCACTGAAATTCTCAAAGGAATAAAAGGCGTAAAAGGAAAAAAGCCAGGGAGACAGCTAACTGAAAAAGGGAAGAAATTTATGGAGGGAATAAAATAAAATGGGTATAAAAAATCCTGGGAAGAAAGCAAAACTTGCAAAGAGAGCGAGGCATACTAAGTGGGCTCCTGTTTGGGCTGTATTAAAGAAATATGGAGTCGGAAAAAGAGTTCATCCTTCTTCAATAACAAGACATAGACGCTCGTGGAGAAGAACAAAACTTCATATTAAACCAAGAAAACAGAGAAAATCACACTTTGGATAATTAAAATAAACTGAGATTAAATATGGCAGAAAAAAAAGAAAACAAAAAACAGGATGTAAAAACAGAAGAAAAAGAATATATAATCCCCCTTAGAATGGAGTGGGCAAAAGTTCCAAGATACAAAAGAGCAAATAAGGCAATAAAATCAATAAAAGAGTTTTTGGCAAGGCATATGAAGGTCCGTGATCGTGATCTGAATAAAATTAAACTTGATTCTTACATTAATGAATTTGTCTGGAGAAGGGGAATAAAAAAGCCGCCTGCTAAAATAAAAGTAAAAGCGTTTAAGGAAGGGGAGATTGTAAGGGCAGAACTTTCTGAACTGCCTGAAAAGTTCAAGTTTAAAAAAGCAAGAGAAGAGAAAAGGGAACAAAAAGCAACTGAAACAACAAAGGGAAAAGTAAAAAAACCTGAAGAAAAGCCAGAAGAGAAAAAAGAAGAATCTGAAGAAACCAAGGAAGAGAAAAAGAAAGAAGAAAAGGAAAAAACAAAGGCTGTTAAGGAGTCAATGGAAAAGATGGAGAAAGAAGCTTCAAGAAAGTCAAAACATATGGCAAAGGTGAAAACACAAGAGCCAAAGCACCAGAAAAGAAAAGCTCTGGCGAAATAGTTTTATACTTGGTAATTCTAGTTTTAATATAATGAAAGACTTAATAAAAAAAAGTAAATCAATAAAAGAACTCTTGGAATTTGGAATTATAAATATTGATAAATCATCAGGACCTACTAGCTTTGATGTTTCTAATTTTGTGAGAAAAACTCTTGGACTAAGGAAAACAAGCCATTTTGGGACCCTTGA
>CAZQSV010000054.1:0-1685 GCA_964596305.1 Candidatus Woesearchaeota archaeon | reverse complement strand
TTAAAGTTTTCAAATGGTAAAACACAAGAGGATGTTGTTAAGGAAGTTGTTAATCTTATTAAATCAGGGAAGAAAATGATTTTTCTTCACGGTGTCTGTGGAACTGGAAAATCAGCAATTGCTTTAAATATTGCTCGTATTCTTGGAAGAGCAAGTATTGTGGTGCCTATTAAAAGTTTACAGAGACAATATCAAAAAGATTATATGGACGAGATGTTTCTGTTAAAATTTAATGGTGAAAAATTACGTATTTCAATCATTACTGGTAGAGCTAATCATGATTCTATATTTGAGCCTGGAGTCTCCTGTGCTTATCCCTTTTTACCAGATACAATACAGATTATTGAAAAAAACTTTAAGAAATTAAAAGAATTTTATGAGAAAAATCCTTTCATAAAAAATAAGAGCCTTAACAATATAAATCAGTTAAAAAGAATTTCAATAGCCCCAATAAATCCTTATTGGAGTCCAATTATTCCTGTAAAATATAATCCCAATCTACCTGATGCTGAAAAGAAAATGTATAAAGGATTGAAAGGAGTGGATTTTGTTTTTTATCATAGAAAAAAAGGATGCACATATTATGATCAATACCAGGCATATTTTGATTCTGATGTGATTATTTTTAATTCAGCAAAATATAAGATTGAAGTTTCATTAAACAGAAAACCAGTAACAGATGTAGAGATTATTGACGAGGCAGATGAATTTTTAGATAGCTTTTCTACTCAAAGTGAATTGAATTTAACACGTCTGAGAAATTCACTAGCTAATATCTACCCAGAATATAATGGCACAGTAGAAATTATAGATGGAATAGACAATTTAATTAAATTAGAAGTAAAAAACAAAAGAGCAGTAGGTGTAAATGAAAATAAGATTTTTCACATAAATGATACTAACATAAAGAAGATTTTATCTTTACTATTAAAAGATGGAATTATTGAGTCAGAGATTTCTTTAGAAGATTCTGATTCTAACTATGTTGGTAAATCACTTGAAGTTGCCAAAAATTTTGAAGAATTTTTTAGTGATACTTATTTAACTTACAGAATTCACGAGGATAATTTATATGTTAATCTTGTTACTACAAATTTATCTAAAAGATTACAGGAAGTCTTAGACAAAAACAATGCTTTTGTGTTTATGTCTGGAACATTGCATTCAAAAAATATTTTAGAAAAGGTTTTTGGTATAACAAATTATAGTTTTGTCGAGGCTGAAACAATCCCCCCCGGAACAATTGAGATTAATAAAACTGGAAAAGAATTTGAGTGTAATTATAAATACCTTAATTCAGATAAAGATAAAAGAAGGCAGTATTTAGATGGCCTATCTGTTTGTATTAAAAAATCCAAAAAACCTGCTTTAATCCACATAAATGCGTTTAGTGATTTACCAAATGAAGAAGAAATTAAAAAATTTGCCCTTAGTAATTTATTGTCTCGTGATGAATTAATCAAACAACAGAAAAAGGATAAGACAGGAAAATTAGTTTTAAGATTTAAGGAAAAGTTATTTGATTCTCTTTATACTACTAAATGTTCAAGAGGTATTGACTTTCCTGGTGATTCATGCTCTTCAGTGATCTTTACTAAATATCCAAATCCTAACTCACAAAACACATTTTGGAAAGTTTTAAAGAAAACACATCCAAATTATTTCTGGGATTTTTATAAAGATAA
>CAZQSV010000053.1:0-1878 GCA_964596305.1 Candidatus Woesearchaeota archaeon | reverse complement strand
CAGTATAATAAAAACCACTCTCCTGTTGCATGCTTTTGTCAAAGCCAATGCCTTCTAACACAGGAACAAAAACAAAATAATCATAGGTTAAATCAGATTTTTCTTCTGTTTTTAATTCAAGGATGCTGACCAAAGGCTCTGTTCCAGTGTTATAATCTGCAGAAAATTTATTAAAATCAAAGATTACATTCAGATTTTTCAATTGCCATTCACTTATAGCTTTTTTATAATTCTCTTCATTGCTTCCAGTATAATTCCCTCCTGCAACTGTCTGAATAACATCTACATCAATGAATCCTAACTCTGGAAAAAACAAGGAAGAATCAGCCTGCACTGACTTAAATATTGTATTAGGAAGTTTTATTTCAACAAGTTCTTCAATTATATTGTTTAATTCTGCGAGATTTTCTTCAGGAGTAATTGCAGCATTGTATTCCTGTTCAAGCCTTTTAAGCTGTGAGCTTATGTTTTCTATTCTCAAAACAGAATTTATAGAGGACTTCTGGAATAAAGGAAGCCCTGATGTGAAAGAATTTATCCTCTCAATATTTTTATCTATTTTATCTAGGTTAGTTCTTATCAACTCTTTTGGTGAAGTGACATTTATTTCAAAAGTCTTTGAAGAACTCATACCTTTAAAATCTGTTGCACTGACTCTTAAATTATAGGTCCCTGTCTCACTGTAAATATGAACAACTTTATTTATTGTCGTCGTTTCTGTCCTTGTAACATTCCCTACTGTATCAAAAAATTCCCATTCATAATCCTCAACACTTACATCATTTGGCAAGGTTACTTTTACCTCAAATGTTATGGGAAATCCTGTTGTTGTTAACAAGGGGTCAATTGATTGGATTATAGGAACATCTTTTACTTCTATCTCTTCTGAGAAAATTTCCTCGCTGTTCAAGTTTAATCTAAAAGTATACTCCCCTGTTTCTTCAGGCACATTGAATTCTGCTAGGTCAAGATAGATCTTCTGCGAGTTGTCAGAGGTTATCCTTGCAGAGGATTCTGTTATGTCATAGGCTCTCTTTATATTCGCAAAAATTCCTGATTGGTACATAACATTTATGTTCGATATCTGTATTTGTTGGTTCTCTTGCTGTGAAAAGAATCTTATTGGCACAATACATCCTGTTTGGCAGTCATTCTTATATCTTTTAGAAATATAATTCCCAATATAATTTTCAAGATTTGTTGTTAGGACCCCATAATTCTCAGTTGCAGTATTATTTAGAGTAAAACTTCCTATAGAATCATACTTGCCTTGTTTTGCAAAAACTTCAAAATCCCAGCCAGAAACTCCTCCAGAATATCCGCAAGAGTCTTTTTTTTCATAGCCAATTTCATACATATTTTCTGAGTCGGTTTTTGCACTTATGCATACAAAAAATTCTCCATTTTCTTTTACAGAAAAATCCTTACCTTCCCAATCTTTAGCAATACAGCTTATACTACCTGTTTTGGAGATAGTTGCTTCACAAATTCCATCATACCAATCCCCAATGTTCTTTTTTATTATCATACTAAATTCTGCATTTCCGGTTTGTCTTTGAGTTACTTTCGCACCTATCTTAAAATTTGGCGCAGGAGATAAAGTTACTCTTCCGCAATATTCTGTTTGGGTTATTATCGCAGCTCCTTCTGCTGGAGATTGATAGCAACCATAATTTTCTGCTCCAAATTGCCCAGAACCCTTATAAGGTCCCCATTCTGTTTCATTATTATCTAAAATATCAATGAGCAACTGGGGGCTGTCAGACTCAACAGCATTGCTTGATATATCCATAGAAAAATCAGAAATAAATTGAAAATTCCCATCAAAAACAAGCCCAATAATCTTGGATTCACCGCTTCCTATGTTAAAGTTTTTTG
>CAZQSV010000052.1:0-2041 GCA_964596305.1 Candidatus Woesearchaeota archaeon | reverse complement strand
CACCAGCTTTCTCCGTGTTCATAATGTTCTCCTTCATACTCACAACCTAAGTCAGCGCAAATATAATCTCCGTAATTTGGAGCCTTAGAAAACATCTGAGAATTTCCTCTGTCATATCTTTTGCCAATGCTTCCCTCAAGGTAATTACAGTTCCCGCAAACATCTGCATTTCTGAGGTCAGAAGAGAGAACACAGCTATCGGATTTGTCTATCATATAGTCCCAATAATCCTGAACAACAGGATCTATTTTTGAAGCATCGTAAATATTTGCAGTATTTTCGCAGCTGTCTACGAAAAAGACTTCATCTCTTTCTGATTCCAGTTTTGTTCTTTCTGTTGGAATGCACTTTGTTTCAAGATGTGCTGCAGTGCATAATGTTCCTTTGTGAAATTCTACTGTTGTGCCTTCTGCAGCACCTGCTTTTTCTGTATCACATTTTGCGCTTGTTAATCTTTTGCAGTTTCTCACAAATCCATCGTCAAATACACATGCGCCTTCTTCTTCAGGATAAGCACTTGCAATGCATTTATCAGAGTCTTTTATGCTTGGGTCAAAAACTGTTTCCACGCTGTAACGGGAAGACTGGCTTGAACATTTTGTCTGGGTCACAAATGATGCACCACTTCCAATATAACAACAACCTAATTGACACTGAGAGATTTCATCTCTTTCCCTTTCATCCCAGATTCCTCCAGCATCATTACAAACTACCTCAGGAACATTTGGCCTGCAAGAACCTTCAATACCATTTACACATGTTCCTGCTTTACAAAAAGAAGTTGCTTCGCAAGAAGTTTGTGTGTAATCATAATTTGTGTTAACTTCGTCCCATGGAACATTCATACACCATAAGCCGTTTGTTGTCCTCTCAGCACAAAAATAAGAAGAACTTCCCTCTGCATTAACAGGACTTAACACTAAAAACAAAATCCCTGCTAATAAAACTGCCAGTATAAAAAAAAATTCTTTTCTCTTTTTCATTCCTCTTTTTTTTGTCATCTTCAATCAAATATTGGAACTTCTCCGTAGCCAGGAGGCCATGCAACACTCCTTGATGCAAACTGGAATTTATTTCCCTGATCCCTGTTTGTTAAAATGTAAATTGTTGAGCCTTCTTGCTGGTTATGTTTTTCGAATTTTATATTGCTATAAACTGTTGTGTAATATGTTGTGTCAAAGTCACCATATTCTGCTTCCCAGTCAATTATATCATTAGCTATACTGGCAAGTTCATAAAGATTATTGTTTACCAGCACACTAAATCTTTCATACCTGTCTGTCCCGCTTCCTTTTGAAACCGTCAGAGTGTAATCAGTGCTTGTTTTTATCCTTTTAGCGAGCAATTCAACAGTTGTATCCCCTGATCCTTCAAGGTTCGCATCATAATTTCTTCTTTCGTAAAAGTCAACAAGTGCATCAAAGCACATTTTCATATCATCTTCTATCTCATTTTCAATTTCAGATTCAATGTGTTCAACTAAAAAAGGTCTCTGTATCTTGCAAGGAACATAATACTCGCTTGTATAACAGAGATACTCTATTTTATCTCCCTGATAAAGAATATATCCTTCTGATTCAATGCTTCCGCCCTGCAATGAAAGTGTCTCAACAGTATCTTTTATTTTATCTTCAATACATGTCTGAATATATGCCTGTGGATTTGTTTCATCAAAAACAGCTTCAGTCTCTGCCTTTGGAATCAGGAAATAAAATAGCAGGGCAGCACCAACAATTACTATTGCAATTATAATAAAAATAGTTACCTGCGCTTTTTTGTTTGAAATGCTATAATAATTTCTCCCTCTTTCTTTATCATCCTTCATATCTTTTTTACGATAATATTATTTATAAACTTTAGGCAAGGAGGACTAATCTTCTACTCAGACTAAGTCTCAGTTATTAAAAATTAATTTCTCTTTCGCCTTAATCTTCTGCTCGAATTAGCCCTCGTTATTAGGTGATTATTTAGTCTCGTGCTAATCCTCGGTCTCAACTCGTGGTGCCAGAAGAAAAGAAATCTGCATAGAATCTTTTTTTAT
>CAZQSV010000051.1:0-2090 GCA_964596305.1 Candidatus Woesearchaeota archaeon | reverse complement strand
GCAGGAGCTATCATTATTTTTTTTGCTTCTTTAATCTCTGCTTTGGAAATCTTCACAACTTCACCAATACCTGTTTTTGCATTTCTTCTTAAAATTCCATCGATTCTTATAATGCCTTCACCAACATCTGCTGGATAAGCTCTGTCAGCAATAGCAACTGTTTCTCTGCCTCCCTTAATTCTTATAACATCTCCCCTCTTAATATTAAGGCCCCTCATAACTTCTCCGTCTATCCGGGCAATTCCTTTGTAAGCATCATCTTGGTGCGCTTCAACAATCTTAAGCTGAATTTCTTTTTTTTCCGTCATTTTTTCTCCTTTAATTCGCCAAAATTTAAACTTAACCTCCCAATGTCCTCAAAACAAAGCTTTACCATATTATCCATAATTTTTTCCTGTTCTCTGATAAATGAAACAATTTCCTTCGGGATTGAGACAGCATAACTATTTCCCACTAGTCTCATTTTTACTCTGAATTCCTTGTTCTTAAGATTTATAAATTTGTGGTACTCTTGCTCATCTGCAGGATGAATAATTTTATAACCGCACTTTGGGCAAACCATGGCTCTGAGTATAAATCCGTTCTTAACCAGTTTCGCCTTTCTCATTTTCACATTGCATTTTTTGCAAAGAATTGTGTTATCAAATATGTCTGTCATTTTTTTGTTTGAGTATAAACAACCGTGTCTTTAGACACGGCTGGGTTGAAAAGAGGTGACTCTTCTTTTAAAAAGAGTAGGTGAGGATATACCTCTTGTGTATACACACATGGATATACTTTATAAATGTTTTGGGCTGAGAGGGCTTGCACAAAATAAAACTAATAGATTCCTAACAAACATTTTAAAACTGCTAAGAATTATTCTTAATAATGACTCAAAATAGAAAGAAAGAAAGAAAAAGAGTGAAAAGCAAAGCAAAAAAATTCCTTAAAAAATTATGGTGGACTCTTTGGGAAGATGATAGTCTCAAAGGTTGGATTTTCTCAGTTGTGTTTTTGTTTGTATTCATAAAATTCATCTTTTTTCCGTTTTTGGCTTTAACAACAGGGACGGCACTGCCTCTCGCAATTGTAGAATCCTGCAGCATGATTCATCAAGGGAACTTCTTTTCAGATTATAACGAATGGTGGGAAAAACACGAACAGGGATATTCCCAATATGGGATTGAAAAACAAGAATTCACGGATTTCTCTTTAAGAGGCGGATTCAATAAAGGAGATATTCTTTTTATTGTCAGGGCAAATCCTGAGAAACTTGAAGTAGGTGATGTAATAATTTTTAGTAGAGGATCAGGCCATCCAGTAATTCATAGAATAGTAAAGATACAAGAGCAAGAAAATGGAAAAATTTTTACAACAATGGGAGATAATGTCGGACAGGTACAATTTTTCGAAAGAGAAATAACTGAAGACCTATTAGTCGGAAAAGCAGTTTTCAAACTAGCCCCTTACGCAGGCTGGGTAAAACTCATTTTTTATGACTGGAGAAACCCGCCCTCAGAGAAAGGTCTTTGCTGAAAATAAAAACAAAAAACTATTTAAACAAGTTTCTTTTCAGATAAAACAAAATTAAACAAAAAATAAAAAATGGATTTCTGTCAAAAGTGTGGATCTATCCTTATCCAAAAAAAGAAGAGAAATGTATGCCCAAGATGCGGATACTCAACAAAGAATAAGACAAAGCTGAAGACTACTGAAAAAATCGAAGGAAAAAAGAAGATTATTGTCGTGTCTGAAAAAGATTCTGAAATTCATCCTGTGATAGAAGAAAAATGCCCTGAATGCGGAAACAAAAAAGCGTATTTCTGGACAATGCAAACCCGCTCCACAGATGAAGCTGAGACAAAATTTTTCAAATGCACAAAGTGCAGTTTTACCTGGAGAGATTACAGATAATCTTTTAAACAAATTTGTTCTAATAAAATCATGGCTCTGTAGCTCAGTCTGGTTAAAATGCTAACGCATAAACCGCCTGAGAATTATGAAGCCAAGGAAGGCTCTGTAGCTCAGTCTGGTTAGAGCACTGGACTCTTAGAAATATCTTGGAGACATCCAGGTGTCGGGGGTTCAAATCCCTCCAGGGCCATTTT
>CAZQSV010000050.1:0-2184 GCA_964596305.1 Candidatus Woesearchaeota archaeon | reverse complement strand
GGAAAGTTTTAAAGAAAACACATCCAAATTATTTCTGGGATTTTTATAAAGATAAGGCAAGAAGAGAATTTTTACAGCGCTTATATAGGGCTTTGCGTTCTCCTGATGACCATGTTTTTGTTCTATCACCAGACTCTAGAGTTTTAAATGCTGTAAGAGATCTACAGATGAAGAAAAAATGAAAAAGATCAATAGAAATAAACCTTAACCACTCAATTCCCTTCTTCAGTAATAATCTTTGTTATATATTTTTTATTAACAAATTCAAAGGCAGGGTTTTTTATTCTGATTTTTTTAGGTGCGTTATTCCAAACTTCGTTTAATTTTCTGTTCTCCAAAGGAATTTTTGAGTTTGTGGATTTCCAGGAGTCAGCGACGACATAAACAGGAATCTTATTATCCCTTGCAATGTTTGCTATGACTTCTGAGCCGATTTTATTTATTACACCTTTTTTTAAAATAGCGTCTGCTCCAAGAAAAACTTTATCAGCTTTTTTTGTGCCCTGCTCTTTTGACAGAGCAACACCCAAAGCAGAATCAACAAACATGGTCACTTTTATTCTGGCTTTTCTGAGTTCATAAGCTGTTTTTCTTCCCTGAAGTAAAGGACGCGTTTCTGTATTATAAACTTCAAATTTTTTTCCTTTTTTCTTTGCATAAATTAAAGCATTAATAACATTTGTGGAATGGCAATGTGTGAAGATCACGTCATCTTTTTTTATTAACCTGAAAACTTTCTTGTTTATTTTTTTCTGTGCTTCTTCAAAATGCGCAAGTATCTGATTTTTAGGAATTCCCTTTTCAGCTAAATCCAAGACATTTTCCATCATTGGCTCTGTCGGACGGGAATTCAAGAGTTTTCTTTTGGATTGCTTTGTCGGAATCAGAAGGTAAGCATAAAGAGCTTTTTTAGCGATTTTTGTGGCTCCCTGGATTTTGATATTTTTTATACCCTGAACAATCTGATTAAATTTTCTCCTCTTTTCTTTTTTTTCCATGATTTTTGTTAGCAATTAGAATTTAAATATATTGGGTTTAGGCTAAACATTATTATGGAATAAATTAAGAAAGTTTAAAAATTACGTCTTTTTGTTTATAACATGCTTGAGAGTATGTTTAATCCAAAAAAGCTTGAAAAAGGTCCATGGAAGATGTTTTTTGTGGGAATTCTTTATGCTTCCCTTTCTCTGTTAATGGTAAGAGGATTTTTTTCAGGCGACCCTGTTCTTTCCCAATATTCTGGAATGATTGTTGTCACTTTTTGCGTGATGTTTTCAATTCCTTTTATGTATTTCATTATAAGGCAAGAAGAAAAAGAAGACGAAGAGGTGTTTGGTTTTTGGAGCACTTGGAAAATTCACAAGGACGCAATCTTCTCTCTAATGTGGCTTTTCATGGGATTTATTGTGGCTTTTTCATTCTGGTACATTCTTCTTGGAAATTCATCACTTTTTAATGCGCAGATAGAAACTTATTGCAGGATAAACAGTCCTGGAAATATACAAGAATGCATTGGAAAATATGATTTCTCCAGAGCATCTTCTTCAGCAAGTACAGGAGCTGTAACAAAAGGAATAAGATTTTTAGCCATAATTGAAAACAATGTCTATGTCATGATTTTTACTCTTCTCCTCTCGCTAATTTTTGGCGCAGGAGCTATTTTTGTTCTTGCATGGAACGCAAGTGTTATCGCTGCCACAATAGCTATTTTTACACAGTATTCTATAAAAGATATCCCCTTAGGAATTGCCAGATACATGATTCATGGATTTCCTGAAATTGCAGCATATTTCATAGCAGCTTTGGCCGGAGGAATTTTTGGTGTTGGAATTTTAAGAAACGGTATCCAAGGGAAAAAGACACTTCATATTCTCGAGAATACTGTAGCTCTTCTCTTTATTGCTTTAGTGATACTCCTTATAGCTGCTGTAATAGAGGTTTATTTTACCCCTCTTTTCTTTTGATTAATCCTGTAAAATTTAAAAATAGAGATAACTATCTTAATTCATGGAATTATTCCTTATTTTTTCAGTGGCCATCAGTTTTTTTCTTGTCTTATTTGCAATGCCTTTTTGGATAAGAAAATCCAGGCAGGCAGGCATGATTTGGGAGGATATGAATAAGCCCGGAACACCAAAAAAAGTTGCTGGTTCTGGCGGAATAGTTGTTGTGATGGCTTTTACA
>CAZQSV010000049.1:0-2277 GCA_964596305.1 Candidatus Woesearchaeota archaeon | reverse complement strand
AATAGCTCTTTCCTATGTAAACCCAATAATCTGCCTGTTTTCCTGAGATAATGCATTTTTTTCCTTTTATTTTTGGCTGGTTTATAGGTCTGCAAAGTGTTTTTGCCCCTTTTGTTTTTTCCTTTAGAATATCTTCAATATCTTTTGAATTTTTTAAAGGAACAAGGACAACTTTTTTTTGATTTATCTTTTTTACTGCATCCTGAAGACCCTCTGCTTTAGAAAGATTTTTTTGGAGAAGTTCATCTGCTTTTTTAAGAAGTTCTTTTTGCATTTCTTCAAGTTCTGATTCTATTTTTTTTCTTAAGTTCTTATCTTTTACTGTGATCTTTTTATGGTTATCTCTTCTAACAACTACTACTTGGTTTTTCTTTAAGTCGTTTGGCCCTATTTCAATTTTTAAAGGGATGCCTTTTAATTCCCACTCATGGAATTTATAACCGGGAGTTACTTCAAGTCTTTCATCCAGCAAAGGATTATATCTGGAAAGAATTTTGGAAATTTCTTTGGCTTTTTTTAAAACATCTTTATTTTTTTCAAATCTTATAGGGATAATCACAATTTTATTTGGAGCTAGTTTTGGAGGGATAATTAATCCTTTATCGTCTGAATGAATTGCAAACATTGCTCCCAACATTCTCGTTGAAATTGCATGGGTGTTTTGATAAGCATATTCTTCTTTTTCTTTTTTTGTTTTGAATTTTATGTTGTAAGCTTTTGCAAAATTTTGTCCGTCGTAATGAAAACAAGTTCCTTCTATCATTTTTCCGTTTGGGAGGTAATGATGCATCTTTTCAGAGAAGATTGCTCCTGCAAATTTTTCCTTATCTGTTTTTCTTCCGTAAATTCCAGGAAGAGCCATTAGGTCTTCTGTTATTTTGTTGTAAGCTTTCATGACTTTTTCTCCATGTTTAATTGCTTCTTTTTCAGAGGAGAAAACTGAGTGAAGCTCATTCCATAAAAATTCTCTTGTTCTGAGAAACAGGACAGGATGTTTGAATTCCCACCTTACGACATTGTTCCATTGATTGTATAAAAGAGGAAGGTCTCTCCAGCTTCTTATCCACTTTGAATAAAGATCATACATTATTGCTTCTGACGTTGGACGAACAGCGAGGCGCTCTCCTAATTTTGTGTTTCCTCCGTGCGTTACCCATGCAACTTCTGGCGCAAATCCCTCGACGTGTTCTGCCTCTTTTGATAAAAGTGATTCAGGGATGAACAGAGGAAAATAAACATTCTGCACTCCTATTTTCCCGAACTCCTTATCTGTTTCTTCTTTGATTTTTTCCCAAATAGCCCATGCTGTTGGCTTAAATACCATGCATCCTGAAACAGGGGTGTAATCTGCTAAGCTTGCTTTAAGTATTAGCTGCTGAAACCACTCTGAGAAATTCTCTAATTTTTTTGCTGTCAGGCCTTCTTGCAGTTTGCCGGTATTTTCTTTTTTGCTCATTTTTTATTAAGTTTTGGGAATTATTTAAAATTAACTTATTAAAGTCTGATTTAGTTTTTCCTGTGCTATCTCGTTTACAAATACTTTTACATAATTTGATTCAAGTGCAAAACCAAGTCCTTCTGCATCTCCTACCTTAAAGTTTATGACTCCAATTACTTTTCCTTCCCGATTGAGGAGTGGACCTCCTGAATTTCCAGGGTTTATCGCAGCGTCTATTTGTACATATGCTTCAAGGCTGTTTGGGCCTTCTCTGTGAATTTGCGAGACAGAGCCAATTGTTGCTGAGAACTGCAAGCCGTAAGGGTTGCCAATTGCAATTACTTTTTCTCCTACTCTGATTTTATCAGAATCTCCTAGTTCTAGTTCTTCAAAATCCCCGTCAATTTTTAATAAAGCCAAATCCATGAAATCGTCTTCTCCTACGAGGGCAACATTGTAAGGTCCTTTTCCATCAGAAGTGTAAATCCCTGCCCTTGTTGCTCCTTCTATTACATGATGATTTGTGACAATATATCCTTCTTCATTAATTATGAATCCTGTTCCCTGTCCTGTATCTGTTGAGACAATTACCACAGAATCAACCGAGTCTGAATAGACTCCTGAAAAGTCTTCTCCTACAGATGCTTTTAACATGCTTAACTGTTGCTGATTTTCTTCAAGATTTAGTTGTGTGTCTGCAAGACTTCCTGATAAGAGATTTATCTGGCTTTGAATATTTGTCTGAACTTCTGAGATCTTATCATTTAGTTGTGCGTATTGTAGGTTTTGCTGCACATAAAAAATATACATAAAAAAACCTGTGGCAATCATAAATATGA
>CAZQSV010000048.1:0-2341 GCA_964596305.1 Candidatus Woesearchaeota archaeon | reverse complement strand
TCAATCTTAAGGATTACTTCTTCCTCTCCTTCAGGATCAATGTTTTTTGTAAACTCCCCGACCAAATCAGTTACCAATTCATCATTCAGATAAACAGACCGTTTTTCTGTTTGGTATCCTGAAACAGTCATGCTATCCTGGTCTCCAAAAATAAAGTAATGGCTTTTTTCTCTTTTAAAATAATCTCTGTATGTTTCGGTGAAGTTTATTAGAATCTCATCAAACAAAGACTGTCCTAATCCATTAACCAGTCCATAATCCATAATATATGAGCTTTCTATTTTTATTTCCTCTTTCAAATAAGAAATTTCAGGGCCAGATTCTTTTATTATGTAGGTTGAAATAGCAGCAACCCCTATAATTAAAACAGCAAGTACTATCCCTGCAATAAGATAAAACTGGCCTTTTTTATCTGCCTCTTTTTTCATAAGCAAAATAAAGTAAAAGAGTTTATTAAATTAGTGTTTAGATTTTAAGTTAATAATCTTCTTTAAATATTAAACCATATTCTGCCAACAATCCTTAAGTATTCTATCAAATTTGAATCAAGTAACTTATGTCTTCGCGAATTAAACTCTTTTATTCCATTTGTTGTCAATTTAGATTCAGGTATTCTATTTACTGGATTAAATCCTTTAGTTAAATAGCCCATACTCATAAAAGATTCATATACTGGGTCATCTTTAATACTCTCTGTTTCTCTTCCACCTAAAAATGAAGCAAGAAAAAGAGTTTCTTCGCAATACCAGCTATAATTTATGAGGTGGTTCTTATTATCGTTAGAAAGAGGGGAAGGTTTACCTTTTTTATAATCAATCCTTCTTTCGATACCATCACTTTCGCCCATAAAATTATTAACCTGATTATTCTTTATAAAAATTATCGTCTTTAGAAATATATTAGTGTAGACTCGGAAGTTTGCTTAAGAATCATCAGAAAGCTACCTTCATCCTTCCTCGGTTTTGCGACCCGCCAAGCACCTTAACAGATGTTTAGGGCTGCTCCGATCAAGGCCTGACCCGTTTCGCACCTGCAAGATCGAAGCGGACAAAACGTCAACGTCCAGACAAAGACTTTTTGACTCATCCATCACGCCCTTCCTTGCAGTCTGCCATAAAGCCCATTTGCAAAAAGCGGGGGGCTAACCCGCCAACCTAGTCTACAATAAGTTAGATTAATTCTGATTTATAAAGCTTTTGAGATGTGGACTTAATTTCTAAAAAGAGTGCTTCTTGCAAATCCAAAATATTTAAATACTAAGTAAATCTTATTAAAATAAAGTAAACTTAACAATTAATAAATAAAAATAATGCTTACTAAGTAAATGGTAAAAGAGAAAAATATAAAAAAATTTTTATTAGAAATTCCTGAAGAAATCTGGAACAAATGGAAAAACACTGTGCCTCGTTCTATTTCATTAAATAAAGCATTAATTGAGTTATTAAAAAAAGAGGGGAAAAAATGAGAAAGATTTTATTACTTCTAATAATGGGAATTTTTCTGATTAATCTAGTCTCTGCGTCTCGTTTGCCAACAATTAACGGAGATGAAGATTCTTGGGGAAGCGTTCTTAATGATTTTTTATCAAGAATTGCGGGGGATGATGCAATAGAATTAAATCTGACAATGGTTAGTGGAAAGAATATTTATCCTTCTGCAATAAACACTACGCATATCTTTGATGGAACAATAAATTCTAGTGATTTAGGAACAGACTCTGTTAAAGATGATGAAATAGATTACACTGAAGTAACTATCTCAGATTTTACTAATGATGCTAACTATCTGGACAAAGATGACGGGGGAGTAATTGACGGAAGTTTGATTCTTAATGGAAATCTAACATTAATAGGAAATTATTTTAACGCAACTGTAACTAATCAATATTTGAATGGTTCTTTTTTTCCTGATAGTAGTAATATTTTTGATATTGGAAGCAGTTTATCCAAATGGGCAAATTTGTTTGTTTCAAATATTTATGCTTCAAAAATATATGCTAATGACTGGAGCAATGTTTCAATAACAGAATCTCAAATAACTGATTTACAAGGTTATCTGACAAGTGAGTCAGACCCTGTTTATTCTGCTTGGGACAAGGACTACAATGATTTAATTAATCAACCAACAATTCCTGTTTTGTGGGATGAGGATTTTAATACTACTGGAGACTCTAGGTGGGGAGGAGGGGGTTCGCAAATGTCTGTTGGGGGGAATTATTTATACAATGACACCACTACAATTTACTTTAATGAAACTCATCTTAATTTGACTGGTGATTCAAGATGGCTCCTAAACACAGGCGACACAGCGACAGGGGATTATAGTTTTACATTAGGAAATA
>CAZQSV010000047.1:0-2414 GCA_964596305.1 Candidatus Woesearchaeota archaeon | reverse complement strand
ATATTGATTCTTCTTGTGATAAACTATCCTTTTCTTGATCAAACTATTGGGAATTTTTTGTTTGATTATGAAACAGCTTTTGTTGAAAGAGTTATTGACGGGGATACTGTTGTTATTGATTCAGGAGAAAGTGTCCGGCTGCTTGGAATTAATACCCCTGAACGTGGGGAACGTTATTACGATGAAGCAGCAGAATTTTTGGGAGATATAGTTTTTAACAAAACAGTAGAACTTGAATATTCGGCAAAAAAGTATGACCAATACGGAAGGCTTCTTGCATATTTGTATTTTAATGGAAGAAATGTGAATCTTGAACTTATAAAAAACGGATTTGCAAATGTTTACATACTTGATGACAGGAAAAATGAAGGGATCTTAAGAAAAGCCTGGGAAGAGTGTATTGAGGAAAATGTGGGAATCTGCAAGAAATCCGAAGATGTCTGCTCCGACTGCATTCAACTGAAAGAGTTTGATTACAAAAAAGAAATAGTTATTTTCCATAACAGATGTTCTTTTAATTGTGACCTAGAGGGCTGGGAAATCAGGGACGAGGGAAGAAAAAATTATTTTTTTCAGGATTTTGAACTTAGGCCAGGCAGGCAGGTCAGAATAATTGTAGGCGAGGGAACTGACACAGACTCAACCTTGTATTGGAGTAATGAAGATTATGTTTGGACTAGAGCAGGAGATACATTATTCTTAAGAGATAAAAAAGGCGGATTGGTTTTGTGGCGAAGCTACTGACAAGACAAATTTAAGGTTATCAACAACGAAGCAGTGGCTGAGTAGAGAATTATTGAAAAGTCAGATTTAATTTCTCCTTCCTTTTAGCCTCTTAATTCGGTTCTTTAATCTAAGAATCTCTTTTTCTTTTTTTATCCTTTTTCTTATTTTCCCTTTATCTCTCATTAATTTCTCTTTTTCTTTTTCTAAATAACTTTCTGCTCTTTCAAGCCTTGCCAGCTCTTTTTCTAATTTCTTTAATTTTGGGCTGGATAGATTTTCTTTTTCAGGTTTCATCTTCACTTTCTTTTTATTTATATGAATTTTTTATTTATATATTTAACTTCTCTAAAATTTCTCTGTCAATAATTACAATATGCCCGACTCCTTTAACATCTTTATATTTAACAATAGCCCCCTTAACTTTAAACTGTTTTTTATTTAATTTAATTATCAGACTATTGATTCTGTTTTCCGTCAAGAGAACACTTTCAATCTCTCCAATATAATCCCCATCTTCTGAATAAACTTTCTTTTTGATTAATCCTTTAATGCTCTCTTTAGGATGTTTATCTCTTTTTTTCATTTTAATAATTTTACTTATCTTTTTTCTAAAACCAAAAATAAATCCTAGTAAGATAGCAGATAGGATAAACCAGAGAATATTCCAATTTCCAGATTCTGAAGAGGAGTTATTGACAGCAAATCCAATCATGGTTTTTCCTGTGATTAATAAAATATTCACTGCCATAAAGCTGAAAAGAAAGATTAAGAAGCGCTTGGACCTGATTTTTTTAAGATTTCGTTTAATTTTTTTCTTATACTCTTTGTAAGTTCCTGTTTTTCTTTTTTTCCTTGTTATCTTGAATCCTGTTTTGAATAGTTTGATTAAAATTAAAATGAACAAGATTAAAAATACCCCCACAATCCCATAAATTAAATAAATCTTATTTATCTGAGGAAACAGATTACAATCTTCTTTGGATAAGATTACAAATGATTCGCCAGTTACTGCTGTTTTGTTTCCGCTATATGTAATCTGTGCATAAATTCTGTATGTTCCAGAAGGTGTTGAACTTGGAATTTTTAATGCTATATTAAAACTGCTTTCTTTTTCAACTGCCCTTGTGTCTTTTAATTCAGCTATTAATTTATTGTTTTCATCAACTATCCAATAAGTCATAAATGCATCAAGCAACTCTACCCTAGCATAATTCTCAAGCTTTACATTTGCCCTGATTTTATCTCCAGGACAAATTTCCTTGTATTCGTCTTCAAGTGTCAAATATATATCAAATAATGGTTCAGAAGGCCCGAGGTATTCGCAGGTTCTTATTTGATTTGGCATTCCTGTTTTTCCAGAACAGGTTCCTCTGTTTACACAAATTCTTTCTTGGATCCCTGACTCTGGACATGTAGAAGGGAACCATTCTGTGCACTGCCAGTTATAAGTGCAGGATCCCCCGCCAGAAGGAGTTATGCTTGAAATGACTTCACCACCACCATAAACCCCGCTTCCATAAGTTCCGGCACCATAATTACCTGCAGAAGTCAGACTGATAGAAAAGATTAAGAGGAATAAGAGGGTAAGTTTTTTTTTAATCATCCCACCCTTACCTCCGCACTGCTTGTTAAATATCCTCTTTGATTATCCGGCAAATCTCCAATGTTGAATGCTGTTATTGTTGCAT
>CAZQSV010000046.1:0-2418 GCA_964596305.1 Candidatus Woesearchaeota archaeon | reverse complement strand
ACAATTACTGCCAACACTGTTCAGGCTAATACACTAGAGGATCCTGAGGATGATAAGGTTACTGTGAATGATAATCTAATTGTGAATGGGTATATAGGAGGACCAAAGATAGGAGTGGTCACTACCCTTGGAACTAGTACTTGTTCCAGTGACTGGCGAAATCTAGTAGATCTTACATACTACACAGTTGACCCTGCTTATTGCGTTGCTGTTCTTCAGGAATGCCAGACACACGCAGATTCAGAACCTGAAGATTGTGCGTGCAGAATCAGCGGTAACTATCTTCAAGTGCTTAATAATGAAGATGGCTGTGATGATTATGTGTACACTAAGTGCGCTGCTATCTGTGGAATCATCTAATTGGATTTAATAAAAAATCTATAAAAGAATTTTAATTTTTTTTGATCAATCAACCCCTCAACCCAAGCTTTCTCAAAAATCTTTCAAGGATTTTTTCCCTGTCCTTATCAGAGTCATAAGGCATGTCAAGGATTTTGGCTGCGATTTCCTTGTATGCCCTGGCAGCTTTGCTTTTTGGATATGTATGGACTACTGGATTTTTGGTGTTTATTGCTCTTCTTACATAATCATCTTCAGGAATCATTCCAAGGATAGGTATCTCAAGCATTTCTTTTACAACTTCAGGAGAAAGCTCTATGCTGTCTTTTTTTACCCGCGTCACAATTATCCCTTTGACTGGTTTTTTCAGCTGTTCTGCAGTTTTTACTGCTTTCAGGGCGTCTGTAATTGCAGGCATTTCCGGATTTGTAACAATAATTATTTCATCTGCAGTTTCAATAGCACATGAAGCCTCTTTCCCAAGACCAGCAGCACAATCCACAATAACGTTTTCTGAAATTTTCTTAAATTGATTCTTGAAATTTTTTAGCCTTTCTGGCTTGGTTCTTTTTGCTTCTTTTATTGATATGGAAGAGGGCATAATTTTAATTCCTGATTCGTGCTCATATACAGCTTCAAAGGGCTCTGCCTTGCCTCTTAAAACATGATTTAGGTTTATAGGAACCTCTGGGGCGTTTAAATGAATGCCTACATTAGGGGTTGAAAGATTTCCGTCAATAACCAAAACATCTCTTCCAAAATATTTCATAGCAGCTGCAAGATTTATTGCTGTGGTGGTTTTCCCAACACCTCCTTTCCCAGACGCAATAACAATTATTTTTGTCATTTTTGATTATCGCTTAATGATACATATATTAACTTAATTTTAGCTTTAAATTTTTAACGATTAAGTCCTGGCTTCAGCTTGTGAGTTATTTTTAACTCCAGAACTCTTTTTTTAGAAGTTTTTTCTTCTAAACCTTTTTTGATAAAAGAAATTGCTTAGTTATACTTATAAACTTTTCTAGATTTTCAGCATAGATTTTCAGCTCTTCGAGATTCACGTTTATCTCCTCTCCTCGGTAAAACAATCTTAGAGTTACATTTTTTCTGAATTCCCCAATTCTTTCTTTTCGCAATTCTTCTAATTTTCTGAACATTTCATACATTTCCATAACTTTAAGAACGTCTTTGTTCTTCTTGAAAACCTTTCTCATGGTTTCTATTTTTCCGACAGGATTTTCAGGTATCTTTGGAATTTTCTTCTTCTTCTTTGCCTTTTTTAGAATTTCGTTGATACTGGTTTCAATCATTTTACGCCATCTGAGAAGAAGGTTGAGAATAACGTCGCAGGTTTTTGTATACTTAAGACTAACATAAAGGAGATGGTCTGCACTTATTTTTTCCTGAATTATTTCTTCCATAAATTAGATTAACCTCTTTTTCCTATTCCATGTACACGACCGGTTTCTGATTTCTTGTAACTTTTCATAATTTAGAAGTATAATTAACTAAGATTAAGGACTTTTTATATTTTTCTTAATTTTGAGTTTTTTACATTTTAATATCTTAAATGTTTTTACTAAAATTTTCCTTTGTTCTTCTCAGAATGTTCTTTGCAAGTATGAGAAATTCCTTTGCTTTTTCAGTTGTCAGTGTTTTTGGTTTCAGGCTGTTTGAAAGAATCACAACTTTGTCATCTTTTATGAATTCAAAAGGGCTTTCCTTGTGTTTCTCCACAAAGTCAAACAATTCGAAAATTAGTCTTATCTCTTCATTTGTTATTTTATACCTTGGAGCGCATTTTTCAGTGAAGGTCCTAAAGTTAGATTTTGGGTCTTTGTAAAGGATTATTCTCTTGTAAATATACTCGCGCTGGAGAATCGAGGTAATGCAGGCTGTTATTGCATTTTTTATTTCTTGGATAATCTTGATTAGGAGTCTTTTGTCTTTGATTAATGGAAAAGTTACGTAGACCATGTGATCAGCGGTGAATATTATTCTTTCAGCTGTAGCCAGATTTTCAAGGAATTTTTCCATGTTTGTTATAAGGAAAATGGATTAAAATAATTGTTGGTG
>CAZQSV010000045.1:1345-2518 GCA_964596305.1 Candidatus Woesearchaeota archaeon | reverse complement strand
AAACCATCCTCCGCTTCCAGTTCCGCCCCAACCATGAATTAAAAATACTTTCTTCATTTTTTATTGAAAATCTCCAAAAGATCTTTTCCTATTTTATAAAAAATTTACTAATCTTAATTATTCTTTAGAAGAAGATGAACTTTTGAATACTCCCTTTAGTGTTCTTCCTTTCTTTCTCATCCTCCTAGCAAAAATAAAGATAAGCAAAAGAACAAATAAAACAACCAAAAATACAACTGCTTGTCCTGTTCCTATACCCTCAAAGACTGCAAATCCGCCAATAGGAGCCCCCAGAACCACTCTTTCTGTAACAGAGCTGGAATATACCTCTGAATCATAATTAACAAGTAGATTTAATTCTCCTTCTAAAGATTCATTTATAGGGATGTTAATTCTAAATTCTTTTGTTAAATTCATTTCAAGAGTTCTATTCTCTGAAGCTTTTGCAACTTCTTGGTTTTCTAAATCAAGGAGGGAGAAATGAATTTGTATATCCTGATCTTCTCCTGCAAGCTCTTCCAAAGAATAGATCACCCTTACTCTATTTGATCTTACCCTGTCTGCGCTAATAAGGCCAAACTCTAATTTTTTCTTCTCTACATTAACTATAAAATTCTTTGTAGAAGCTATCCCAGAACATTTAACAGAAACACCTAAAGAATAATGGCCTTCTTCTTTTTCTTCAGGAGCTGTAACTTTAAAGGAAAATTCATGTTGCTTATTAGAATCTATTTTTGCAGGTTCCCCAGAAACTAAAATCCATGAGTCAGATTCTCCTACAGGTTTCACCATACATGAAATTAAAGAGTTTGTTCCAGTATTCTTCACAATCAATTTAACATCCTGAGAAGACCCTGGGTTTAAAGAAAGATTGGATATTTCTGAAACACTTAATGATGTTTTTGGTATAATTATTTTTTTAGATTCTGGAGCGGGTTTTTCTTCCTCTTTCTCTTCGCTAGAAGTTTCTTCTTCCTCTTCATCTTCATTACAAACACTATCATACCAGTAACCACCACCTATTTCATCACAATCAGTTTCATTAAGACATAAACTCATATCATTGCTACAAGAGGGCTCTTCTTCTGCATTGCATGTATCATTATACCAATAACCCTCGGAATCAGTACAATTAGTTTCATCTAAACATAAATCTAAATGGTCATCATCACA
>CAZQSV010000045.1:0-1245 GCA_964596305.1 Candidatus Woesearchaeota archaeon | reverse complement strand
GCAATCACTAAAACCACAGAGACCTCTTTTCTCATAAAGCATTAAAGAAAATTCACTTTAAAAAAGTTTCTCAAAATGAAAATATATGTTTTATTTTAATTTTATTTTTAGAATTGTAGAATTTTAGAAATTAATCGAGTTAAATTCTGTTAAGCGAGGACTGGGATTCGAACCCAGGAATACTCGGGCTGCAACCGAGCGCGTTAACCACTTCGCCATCCCCGCAACAATTTCTCTGGAAATTGGAGCTCACGAAATCTTTGATTTCAGTGTGCATGCCCCCGACAGGATTTGAACCTGCGGCCTACTGCTTTCCTCTTTTCCTCGAGAAGAGGAATGGGAAGTATCTCCCTTCACTTAGAAGGCAGTCGCTCTATCCAGGCTGAGCTACAGGGGCCTATAAAATATTAGTAGAACAACTATTTAAAAGATTTTGTTTATTTGATTTCCACAACATCCAAATCCTTAACCAAAACAGAATTCTTGAAAATTTTCTTCGCAGCATTCAAAATCTTCTTTGGATTTTTGCTATACCTGGAACTAATATGCGTAAGGACAAGTTTTCTTGATTTTGATTTCTTAGCTATTTCAGCAGCCTGTTTTACTGTAAGATGTTTATATTGAGCTGCTTTTTCCTTAAACTCCGGACCAAAAGTCGATTCACAAACTAGTAAGCTAGAATTTCTTACAAAAGGAGTAATATTTTTATTAAAAGAAGTATCAAATACAAAAGAAATCTTTCTTCCGTCTTCTTCAAAAGTTAAATTCTTAGCAGAATATTTTTTTCCATTATAAGTAATATTTCTTCCTTCTTTTAGTTTCTTAAGAATTGGTCCACAAAGTTTTGTTTTTTTTAATTTTTTCTTATTTATTTTTATTTTTCCTTTTTCAACAAAAGTGTAAGCATGGCAAGGAACTCCATGAATCATCTTTTTTGACTCAAGACAAAAATCCTTAGTCTCAAAAAACTTGCCAGAAACTTCTTCTATATGCATTTTTAATTTCCCGCTAAAAACAAATGCCTTCATTAATTCTTTCATAAATTTTTTTGTCCCTCTTGGCCCATAAATGTAAAGAGTTTTTCTGTAATTACTAAAAGACAAGGTCTGAAGCAATCCTGGAATCCCAAGTACATGATCCCCATGCCAATGGGTTATTAGAATTCTCGTTATTTTATTTGGATTTAATCTTGCTTTCCTAAATTGTCTCTGAGTTCCTTCGCCACAATCTAAAAGAATATTTTCT
>CAZQSV010000044.1:0-2801 GCA_964596305.1 Candidatus Woesearchaeota archaeon | reverse complement strand
ATTTTGTGAGAAAAACTCTTGGACTAAGGAAAACAAGCCATTTTGGGACCCTTGATCCAAAAGTTACAGGTGTTTTGCCTATAGCACTTAACAGAGCATGCAAACTTACAGGTTTTTTTCTTGGAGAAGATAAAGAATATGTCGGGATAATGAGGCTGCATAAAGACATTCCATTAGAAAAGATTAAAGATACAATTAAAAAAAAATTTAGCGGTGTGATATCCCAGATACCTCCTGTAAAATCCCGTGTCAAAAGACAAAGGCGTGAAAGAGAAATCAAAGTTTTTGAAATCCTTGAGAAAAAAGGGCAAGACATTCTATTCAAAGTCACTTGCCAAGGAGGCACATATATAAGGAAGCTTATTCATGATTTGGGAGTTGAACTAAATGTTGGAGCACACATGCTTGAATTGAGAAGAACAAAGGCAGGAATATTTAGTGAAGATGATGAAAAATATCCAAGTATAAACCTCTATGATTTTGAGAAGATTGTTAAGGCATTTCAGGAAAATTCTGAAAAAAATGAATCTTCTTTAAGAGAAATTATAATTCCGGGGGAAATTATCTCAGAACTTTATCCTATTACCCAAATAAAGAAAGAATATGTTGACAAAGCTCTCCATGGCAGCCCTATCTTTTATGATCACTTGGAGGACATGAAGGAGAAAATTAAAGAAAAAAGATTCTGTGTTTTTGAAGAAGAGAGATTTATTGGGATTTACAAGGTTACATCAGAGGGCGAGATTTTTGCGAGACCAGAATTTGTTTTTCAGCCCTTAGAAACTCAAAAAAATAAAAGTTAAAAACAATATGAGAACATTTGTATATTTTTCAGGAACAGCAAGAACATCTGGGAATTTTGATGTGAAGAATTTAATGAAAGCTGGTAGAATGGATATTGTTATGCATACGATTATTAATGCTTTTTTTCTGTCTCACAAACTAAGAGAAGATGTTAAACTTCATCTGGTTTTTTACGGAGCGCCTGACCCGCCAAAACACATAGAACTCCAGGTAAAAGCAGAGACAGAATTAAGTAAAAAAGATTTAGGGAATTTAATTAAGAAAATTTTATACAAATATAAAGAAGGGAAAAAAATAGAAGTTTTGCCAGGATGTTTTATTGAAAAAAAGAGTTTTCTTAAAGTGGTTGAAGAATTGACTGAACAAGGGAATGAGATCTTTGTTTTGGACAAGAAAGGGAAAAATATCAGAGAAGCAAAAATCCCTGAAAAAAGTGTTTTTATTGTAGGCGACCATAACGGGCTGCCAAAAAAAGAACTAAAAAGACTGAAAAAAATCGGGAAAACGATTTCTGCCGGACCAGAAACATATTTTGCAAGCCAGATTATGACAATTTTGAATAATGAATTAGATTTGAGGGGCTTTTAATTAATTTACAGAAGATTTAGAATTCATCTTTAAGTTGTATAAAACTTAATAAATACGTCTTTCTTTTTGGTTTTATGAAGAAATCAGTCAGACTTTATATTAATGGAACTGTGCAGGGAGTTTTTTACAGGGCATTTATCAAAGAAAATGCTGAGAGATACAATGTAAAGGGCTTTGTAAGGAATCTTGAAGACGGTCGTGTAGAGGTTTTTCTTGAAGGGGATTCTAACGGAGTAAATAAAATGATTGAGATAGCTAAAAAAGGGCCAAAACATTCACAGATAAAAAAAGTCCAGATTAAATCTGAGAGATTTCAAGATTTAAAAAGCTTCAAGATTTTGCATATTTAGTAAAATGGTTGAAAAATTCTTTTGGGCAGATGCAATTGCTGAAAAAATAATAAAAGAAAGACAAAAGGCAAAGCCTTTAGCTAGTTCGTCCAAGCGTGGTCAAACTAAAGGGAAGAAAAAGGAGTATGTTTGTGCTTCAGGAATAAGCCCGTCAGGGGTGATTCATATTGGGAATTTCAGGGAAGTTATTACAACTGATTTGGTTGTTAGAGCATTAAAAGATAAAGGGAAAAAAGTTCGTTTTATTTATTCCTGGGATGACTTTGACAGATTCAGAAAAATACCTTCTCATGTTCCTAAAGATCATGAAAAGTATATTGGAAGGCCATTAAGTGATGTTCCTTCTGTTTCTGGAAAAGGAAGTTATGCAGAAGACAATGAAAAACCGTTTGAAAATTCATTAGAAAAAGTCGGAATTAAGCCAAAATTCATAAGACAGAGTTTGATGAATAAAAAGTGCAAGTATGCTAAATTGATAAAAAAAGCTTTGGAGAATGTTGACAAAATAAGAAAAATCCTAGACAAATACAGAAAAGAGCCTCTAAAAAAAGACTGGCTTCCTGTGGAGGTTTATTGTGAAAAATGCAAAAAAGATTCAACAAAAATAAAAAATATTGATGGATATTTTATTGAGTATGAATGCGAGTGCGGGTTCAAAAATAAAATTGATTACAGAAAAGCCGGGGTAGTGAAATTAAAATGGAGAGTTGACTGGCCTGCAAGATGGGCTTATGAAAAAGTTGATTTTGAGCCAGGCGGAATAGATCATAGTGTTTATGGAGGGAGTTTTATGACTGGAAAAGAAATTGCAAAAATTTTTGATTATGAATTCCCAATTTATACTTTTTATGAATGGGTAAGGATCAAAGGCGGAAAAGAATTCTCAAGCTCAAAAGGAAATGTGCTGACACTTGACGAAGTTGAAGAAGTTTATGAATCAGAAGTTTTAAGATATATTTTTGTAAGCACGCGCCCGAATAAGGGATTTCAAATAAGTTTTGACGCAGATGTAATTAAAATTTATGAAGATTTTGATAGATTGGAAGAAGGTTATTATAA
>CAZQSV010000043.1:0-3001 GCA_964596305.1 Candidatus Woesearchaeota archaeon | reverse complement strand
TTTTCTTCCAGTTGTTTTAAACCAATAAGTGCGCGAGTTCCAAGTTTTTTAACAATCCAGCGGGAACAGAAAGGAAGTGTGTTATATTCTTTTATTACAAACTTAAGAACTTCCCTTGCTATTGGGCTGCGGACATTTTTCTTACTTATTAATTCATAAATTCCTGAAGGCTTTCCATCATGAACTTTACCAGAACCTGTTGTTGCAAAAGGCTCAATAGCATAAAGTCCTGGTTTTAGACCAATATCTTTTTTATCATCAATATTAGGCACAGTTATTCCTGAGTGAAGTTCCCATTCTGACATACTGTGTCCTGAGAGGTTTATCACAGGAGAAAACCCGTAAGATTCTATTGTTTTCTGTATCTTTGCACCGATTTCATTTAATTTAATATCCTTCTTATTAGAAATTTTCTCTTTTATTAATTTAATTGCATTTTCAAGGGCATCTTCACTTGATTTAATGAGTTTTTTGTTTCCTTCGCTGTTTTCTAAATCGACTGAAAAGGCATTATCAGAAGTCCAGCCATCAACATGGATTCCAAAATCAACTTTTAACAAGCCGTGGGTCAGGGTTTTATCGTCGTGGCCTGGTGTGTAGTGGGCTGCAATATTATCCATGCTAAGGTTGGTAGGGAAAGCTGGTTTGCCTCCTAACTCAACAATCTTTTCTTCAATTTTTTCAGCTATTTCAATCAAAAGCATGTCTTTTTTTATCTGCGGTTTTATCCAGGATTTTACTTCAGATGCTATTTTTCCTGCCTTGATGATTTTTTCTTTGTTTAGTTTCATTTTATTTTTCGTAAATTTTAAAGAATTTACTTTTGATCTTTTTATTTGTTTTTTTTAAATCTTTTACTGATTTATCTTTTTGAGCTACTAAAAAATCCACTTTATGTATATTGTTTTTATATTTAAAATTTCTATACTTCTGACATTTATAGACATTGAACCATGAATGAGGATCATTTAAGTTCTTCCAATCTTTTGGGATATTTGATTGTGGAGTAAAGAATAATACTAAATCTACATCACTTTCTGTTTTTCCATTATAAGGCCTTTTGTATGTTCCAAACTCTTCTTTAGCCAAACTTCCCCATAGATATGCTTCTTTTATTTCAGGTGTTTTCTTAAAAAAAGGATAAATATACTCTAAAAAATTTTCTAAAATTTCTTTTTGATTTTTATAAACTTTCTTTTCCTTTTCCATCTTATTTTTCTAATTTCCTCTGTTTTTAAGTCTTCTATTTTTTGGGATGAAATTTCCTATTTTTTCTACTGAAGCTTTTCCGCAGCCGAGAAAATCCTCTTTGTATTTTATTGCAAGGAATCCTCTTTTTCCGGTTTTGATTTGGAGGTCCTGGCCTTTCATCCATTCTTCTACTTGATTTTTTGAAAGTTCAAATACATTCTCCTTAATCTGGTCTTTGAGAATCTGGGTTCCTTCAATACTTAACTTTACACTATCTTCAACAAATTTGGCAAAATAAATTCCAAGCCTTTCTATTATAACAATTTTCTCAAGTTCTTTTATGTTTCTTTTATTCAGACTGCCTGAAAACAAAAACAGTCTTTCCTTTCCTCTAATTGCGATTATTCCAGGGACATTTTTTATTCCGAATTGTTTGTTGAGCTTTTCTTCAATTTCTTTCTGCTCTCTCTTATTTAGGATTTTAAGAGGGGTGAATTTTGGAGGGAATTTTTTATATGTCATTCCATTCTCCTTAGCTTAGCAATAAAAAACCCTTCAGTATCATTGTCTTGCGGATAAATTCTTGCGCATTTTTTTACTTCCTGTGAATATTCTTTATCCTGCCATTTTGTTATTCCTTTTCTACATTTGACCGGCAGTTTAGTTTCTTCTATTTTAACCTTATCTCCAAACTTTTTAAGTATAAAATCAATGACTTCTTCGTTTTCTTCAGGAGCATGAGTGCATGTGCTATAAATGAGTTCGCCTCCTGGGTTTAAAATTTCCAGAGCATTGATTACTAGGTTTTTTTGTATGCTGGAGAGCTTTCTTACTGTATGTATATTCCACATTTTGTAAGTCAGGGGTGTACTTCTTAATGTGCCCTCGCCAGAGCAGGGAGCATCAACAAGAATTTTGTCAAAGGTGAATCCAAGGTTTTTTAATTTCATGCATAATGCTGCGCCTTCTTTTTTTGTTATTATCATATTTGTGACCCCGCAGCGTTCTGTGTTTGAAGCAAGAATTTTTATTCTTCCAAGACTGATTTCGTTGGCTATAAGTGTTCCTCTGTTTTTCATTTTTGCAGCAATCTGTGTTGTTTTTGAGCCAGGAGAAGCAGCAAGATCAAGAACAACTTGGTCAGGTTCTGGCTCAAGCGCAAGAACAGGCAACATGCTTGCTATTTCCTGGACATAATAATATCCTAAGAGGTGTTCCAGACTTCTCCCAATTTCTCCTGGTTCGAGATTACTCTCAATAATCATTATCTCTGGATTTGTTTGGAAAGGCTGTCTGATTTTCCAACCCTTTTTTATAAGCCTTTTTTTGAGCTTTTCAGGAGAAATTTTTAGAGTATTGCAACGAATGGACTTTAGAGGCTTTTCTTTTAGAATTTCAAGATAACTTTGGAGATCTCTTTTATCTGGCAGAAGTTGTTGCATTCGTTCAGCAAAGAGGGATTTTAATTCCATCTTTTAGAAGTCTCCTAATTTTGTCTGTTTTTTTCCCTGAATGACTTCTTTTATATTAATCTCAAAAATCTGAAAGATGTTTTCAACAGCAGGCAGGATCTGTCTTTCTAAATAATATTTTATCTCATACTCTCCTTTTTCAGATACGAGTTTTACTTTCTCCCTTACAAGTTTCTTTTTCTCTTTGGTTTCAGCTATGAAATATTCTATTAAAGCTCCCTCATCTATTGGGATTTTCTGCTCTTCCATCTTTTTTGCAGCAATGACATGAGGAGAAATATTCTTGTATTCTGATATTGGTTTTTTTAGCTTAGTTCTTATAAGAATTTCTTTTCTGT
>CAZQSV010000042.1:0-3132 GCA_964596305.1 Candidatus Woesearchaeota archaeon | reverse complement strand
CAATGTCATGCAGATTACTACAATTTAGGAAGCAGAAGAGATAGTTTCTATGATACCTTCACAGCAACTACAATCTCTGGTGGCGGGGGAGGAAAGGCACCAATAACTGGCGAAGCAATAGGTGAAGGTGAAGGTGAAGGAGAGGAAGAGGAGGAAGGACCTTTTAGTCCTTACAGAAATTGGGCATTTATTTTTATAGGATTGATAATTTTAATAGGTTTAATTTTATTAATCTGTTCATATTTTAAAAGTAAAAGAAAAGAAAAACATCATTATCATCATTCTTCTAGAAGAAACTGGGAGAAAATTTTTATTAAGATATTTTTAGTTTTATTTGGTTTAATAATTCTTACAGGTATAATTATGGGGATAATTTATGGATACAATCATGTTGGGAATAGTATCCTTAGTTCCTCTGAAAATATCCCAAACATTAAGGATAACCAAATAGAAATCCCATCCTCCCAGTCTTATTCAATATTGCAGGATAATCTATTTAGGGGGATAATCTTAACAGCATTTATAGTATTAATGGTAATAATTTTATTTAAAGCATTAAACCTAAGAGGGGAAATAAAATTCGGGCATGACTACTCCACAAGAAAATTTTATGAGGATAGAAAAAGTGCAAAATTGCAGCAAAAATTAAATCAGATTATTTTAAAAAATGAACTTAAAAGAGAAACAACAAAAGAAGATTATAAGGTAAGAAAAATAACCCCTAAGGAATTTAGAGAATTTGTTATGAAGAAAAATTCACGATAACCCATCACCTATCATCCCCTCGAATTATCCCTCCATCACATTTAGGCAAATCTTTCTTTTTTAGTTAATCATGAATAGCCCTGCCAGGATTCGAACCTGGGTCAGCTGGCCCAGAACCAGCCATACTTGACCGCTGTACTACAGGGCTTCTAAAAAAGATATCTTCAAGGGTATTAAAATATTACTTTTATGGCCTATTAATCTAATTCAATTAAGAAGGGATAGATTTAAATTTCTCTATTTTCTTTTATATCCATGTTTAGCAAGACCCACTTTGTCATAGGCCTTTTTGTGGCATTATATCTTCTTCCTTATGTAAATTACAAAATTGTTTTTTTCCCTATTGTGCTAATCGCCAGCTTTATCCCTGATCTTGATACCCTCATCTTCCCGCAAAAAGATTATAGGATACTCAGGGTGCTTAAGTCAGATCCTTACAAAAATTTTATGCACAGTTATACTTTTTGCATTTTGCTCTCTTCTGTCCTTGCTTTCTTTTATCCTGTTTTGGCCTTGCCTTTTTTTCTTGGATATTCCTTTCATTTGTTCTTTGATAGCCTTACTGTTCAGGGGATAGCTCCTTTTTGGCCGTTTAAAGTAAAAACAAAAGGATTTATTGCTCCCGGTGGCATGGCTGAAAAATCAATTATGGTAGTCCTTGGATTTTTAAGCGTGCTTATGATTCTAAGATACATCCTTAATGGGATTTAGGAAAAGTTTTTATAGAACTATTACTTTGATAGATAAGAAAGTAAATAAAATGATAAACTTTGTTCTTATTGGAATACTGGCATTACTAGTTGTCTTTCTTTCATTTAAATTTAATAACGCTAGCACTACTCTTTTATGGCGTATCTCTTTAGTGGGAATTGCGTTCCTTCTCTTAATGGTTTATATTATTTTTTCAGGTAAAGGAATCAGCAATATTGAGGGAATATCAGATAAAATGCAAACATCTCTTTCCTGGTTGAGTGCTGCTGGTGCAAGCATAGGGAAAGTTACAAGTTATGTCTTTAATCAAGAATGGAAGGAGGACCTCGGGAATAAAACAGGTCTAGGTTAAATGAAATTCATTGTTCTTATTATCATAAAGTTTTTCTTCATATCAGCATTGTTCATAATCAGCAATGGGAACCTGCATTTGGGGGATGCTGTGCAAAGAGAAATCTTTTTTGATTCATATGGCTCCTGGTTTAGTGGTATTTTTAATCAGGGAGCTGAGATTTTAGGATATGTTACAGAATCAAAATGGCTCCCTCAAAATGACTTTAGCGAGGGCTAGTTTTTATTTTACTGCATAAGTTTTAAAAACTATGTATTCCATTATTAATATTATTAAAAGATGGCTAAAAAAAAGAGTGTGAAGAAATCAAAGAGAAGTTCTAAGTCTAAGACTAAGTTAAAGACTAAAAAGGCCTCTTCTTTAGGAAATAGGGTAAATATTGCATGGAAGAAGTTTACTTTATTCTTGATTATATTCTTTGTTTCTTTTGTGTTTTACAATGTTTCCATGAACGATCTTTTTAGAAATTTCTTTGGCATACTTTCAGTGATTCTTGGTTTCTTGTCATTTGCATTTTTAATTGCCTTTATTATTTTGTCGCTCCTTAAGTCAAGATAATTCTGGCTCTGGATTTCCTAATTCTAAATAAACTTAAACTTTTTATAGTCTGGCTTGATTTTATTTTCTAAGCCTGTGTAGCTCAGTTTGGCCAGAGCGCGTCATTGGTAACAGGTTTCTTTTTTAGAAAAAAAGAAACTATGCTGGTAGAAAAAACTAAGTTTGCTCCAAAAATGACGAGGTCCTGGGTTCGATCCCCAGCACAGGCTTACCAACATTTATAAAACACATTTCTTAGATTAAAGAATGTCCGATCCAAAAAAATCAGAAGATAAACAAAAACTTGAAGAGTTGAAGGAAAAATATAAAGATCTCCAGAAAAAATATGGCTTACCTGATTTTGAAAAACTAAATGAGGATTTCCAGATAGAAAGAGCTGCGGAATCTGAGACAGATTTCTTGATAAGAGAAATAAGAAAATTTGTAGGGGACAAGATAATTAATTATCTTAAGTTTATTGAGAGCCTTTTGAATCCAGTAAACGCTCCCATGTTTATTTTTTCCATGATAAAACTAATTGATTCGGAGGGAAAGAAAAAGCTTTCTGAAATTTACAATAATCTCATGAAAAAAGAGCTTAAATTCATTGAACTTGACCTGGAGTTTGACGAGGAAAAAGAAGCGGAATTTATAAAAGAGTCTTATGAATCCTGGCAAGGAATAAAGAAAGATGTTCTCAAAATTCTTGAAGCTATTAACAAAAAGTGGGATAATAAATCTGAAACTAATAACAAGGGTTATTTTGG
>CAZQSV010000041.1:0-3151 GCA_964596305.1 Candidatus Woesearchaeota archaeon | reverse complement strand
TCTTTTAAAAAATGATATGGATAACATAACAGTTGCAGATATCATGACACGCAACCCTGTAACAGTTAAGCCTGAAGAAAATCTTCTTAATTGTGCCAAAAAAATGGTCAGGAAAAAAGTTGGCAGTCTTGTTCTTGTGAAAAACAGGAAATTTTTAGGACTTATAAGCCAGAGAGATATCTTATGGGCGCTTGTAAAAAAATCAAAGGAGGATCTTTCTGAGATTAAGGTTGCAGATATTTCTCCCAAAAAAATTACAACAATAAAACCAAAAGCAAAAATTCAGGAAGCTATAAAAAAAATGAAAAAAGCAAAGTCTGAGAGGCTTCCTGTAATCGAGAAAAAACATCTTGTGGGTATGATAACTGCCAAAGACATTCTGAACTTTCATCCAGAGTTTTATCCTGAGCTTGAAGAATTTTCAAAAATAAGGGAAGAGGAAGCTAAGCTTAAAAGAATAAAAAAAATTAAAGGAAAGGAATTTGCCGGTTATGGTGTGTGCGAAAAGTGCGGGAGTCAGAATGTCATTTACAAAACTCACGGAATGCTTCTTTGCGAGTCCTGCAGGAATTCTATATAAAGTTTAGTTAAATATTTAAATGAGATTTATCTTTAATAATAAAAGAGGGGGGATTAATAACAATGGCTGAAAAAGAAACTATATTTTCAAGCAAGGTAAAATATAATGGGATTTTCTCTTTCAAGGATTTTTATAACTTCTGTTATGAATGGCTAACAGAAGATACAATGCTTGATCCCTTGGCTGAAGAAAAATACGAGGAAAAGATTAAAGGAGATACAAAAGAAATTCTCGTCGATTGGAAAGGAGAAAGAAAGCTTACAGATTATTTCAAGTTTGATATGAAGATTAAATTTGAGTTGAAAGGTTTGAAAGAAGTTGAGATTTCTGAAGGAGGAGCAAAAATTAAGACTAATGAGGGTTCTGTTAAAATAAGTATTAAAGGAGATCTTGTAAGGGATTATCAAGGCAAGTTTGAAATGTCTGCGTTCAACAAATTTCTTAGGAGCATTTATGAAAAATGGGTTATTGCTTCAAGAATAGAGGAATATGAAGGAAAGATTGCGGGCTATTGTGACGAATTCTTAAGTCAGGCAAAAGCTTATCTTGATTTGGAAGGAAAAAGATAATTTATTTATTTATTTATTTATTTATTAAAAGGAAGTAAAAAATGATGAAAATAAAGAAAAGGAAAAAATATATGGGAAGGGCTGAAGCCATTAAGTCTTCCAAAAAGCAAATGAAGGAAGCAGAAGTATCTGTTAAAAAAGCTAAGAAGGAAATAAGAGAGGCTGAGAAGGCAACAGGAGAGGCTCAAGAAGAAGTTGTTGGGGTTGTGGAAGTAACAAAAGGAAAACAAAAGAAAAATCTTACTGGAGCTGCTTATGATTTAGAAAAGGCAACTTACTCAGCTGGAGAATCTTCTGAGGCGACTGAAGAAGCAGAGTTTAAGATTAAAGAATCCAAAAAAGTATGAGAAAAATAAGAAAAAGAGAATTACTTAATTTACAACCGAAATCCTTAAATAGAAATTCAATTTTAATTCTTTATGGCTTATGTGAAAAAAAGAGATTTGTTTGGGGGGAAGACTTTGTTTTTAATATTAATAGTTCTATTCCTAGTGATGCCTGCAGTTTCTGCAATAAATGTAGAAGTTGAAAAAATAACTAAGCAAGGAGTTTATATTCCTGAATTGGATAACACAATTGTTTTTGATTTAAATATAACCAATAACGGGGCTTCAGATAATTTTAAAATTTACAATCTTTTGGGCTTCACAATAACTCCTGAAAAAGTTTCTATATCCCAAGAAAGATCAAAATTAGTAAAGCTGGAAGTTACTTCCCTTGGACAACTCCCTGAAAAAGGGTTTTATACTTTGCCTTATTACATAAAAGGAAGCAGCGGAAATGAGACAGAAGACAGGCTTACAATCAAGGCAGTTGGGTTGAAAGATGCTTTTTTACTTGGTTCAGAAGAGGTAGATCCTGAGTCAGATTCTGTTGAGATTTTTATCACAAACAGGGAGAATTTTGATTTTTCAGAAGAAGGAGAAATAAAGGCTAGGTTCACTTCTCCTTTTTTTGACGCAGAGAAAGCTTTTAGTCTTGGACCAGGCGAAACCAAGAAATTCATAGTTCCCTTGAATAGGGAGGATTTTAGAAATTTGACTGCTGGGTTTTATACAATGACCGCTGATATTGAAATTGGTGGGGCGCAGGCAATAGCTGATGGGACTGTTGGTTTCATAGAAAAAAATATTGTGACAACGACTTCAACAGAATTTGGTTTTTTTGTAAGCACAAAAATAATTGAGAAAGTTAACGAAGGTAATACTATTGAAATATCTGAGACAACTGTAAGAAAAAATATTCTTTCAAGGCTTTTCACAAGTCTTAGTCCTGAACCAGATATTGTTGAACGCGAATTTGGGTCTGTTTATTACACATGGATAAGCGAGGTAAGGCCTGGTGAAACATATAAAATTTCTGTAAGAACCAACTGGATTTTTCCTTTACTTATTATATTCTTCATTGTTGCAATTGTAGTTCTCGCAAAGCAATATACAAAAACAAATCTTATCCTAAAGAAGAGAGTTTCATTTGTGAATGCAAAAGGCGGGGAATTCGCGCTCAAGGTTTCCATTCTTATTAATGCTAAAAGCTATGTTGAGAGAGTTAATATCATTGACAGGCTTCCTCCTTTAGTTGATATTTATGAGAGGTTTGGGGGTGAGGAACCATCTAGGATAGATAAGAAGAACAGGAGAATAGAGTGGAATTTTGAAAAGCTTGAATCAGGAGAAACCCGCGTTATTTCATATGTTATCTATTCAAAGGTGGGTGTGCTTGGAAAGTTCGCTCTGCCAACAGCAAATGCAATTTATGAAAAAAGCGGCAAGATTCAGGAAGCAGAATCTAATAGGGCTTTCTTTGTAACAGAGCAGCGTGGAAAAAGGGAAATCGAAGAGGATTAAGTGAGAAAACGATAAAGGACAAACCTTAAAAATTAAATAATTCTTTCATAATCATCCCTCTGTAGCTTAGTGGTTAAAGCGCCTGGCTGTAGATAATCTAGGGTGGAGATTCCATTTAGGAAACGCGATGAAACCTGATAAGCCAGTCCGGGGAA
>CAZQSV010000040.1:0-3154 GCA_964596305.1 Candidatus Woesearchaeota archaeon | reverse complement strand
TCTAAAAATCCAAGAAAACCTTTAAATATGAATCAAAACTCAAAACATTAAGCCCTGGTAGCTCAGTTGGTTAGAGCGAACGGCTGTTACGATGCGAACTTGTTTCGCGGAAGTTCAAGAAATCAAAGATTTCGCAGAGACCGTTAGGTCGGAGGTTCAAGTCCTCCCCGGGGCGTTTTCTCGATTTAGACTGTAAATTTTCCGTCTTTGTAAATAATTACTTTCTCTCCGTTGGGCAATGTTGCTGTGATTTCTCTTGGAGAAGTAGATACAATATCTGTGTGAATAACAGAGTCATTATAGCCCATTTCTTCCCATTGTTCTTTGGTCACCTTAGAAATATCTCCTGGATAAGAGTCTTGATAAGCTTTTCCCAGAGCAAGATGCATGTTCCCCTGTTCACCTCCAACATTTTCATCAAAAAGAGTTTCTGCCATGAATTTCGTAATTCTTGAAAGTCTTCCGTCTGTCAGAGAAAATTCTCCTATTTTATCTGCATTCTCTGTTGCGATCATTTCTTTCAATACATCTTCCCCTTCAGAAGCTGTTGCCTTTACAACTTTTCCATTTTCAAACTCAAGATAAACATCTTTAATCAGATTCCCATAACGGTAAAGAGGTTCTGTAAACTGAATTTTTCCCTGTGTTTTTCTCCAGTCAGGAGAAATAAAAATCTCAAAACTTGGGATATTGCTCCCAGAACCACCAAGCCATCCCCTGTCCTTTCCAAGCCCGACAATTAAATCTGTACCAGGAGCCTTAACATGAACCTCTTCTATTTTAAGAGAATTTAGTTTATCTTTAACACGCTCAACTTCCCCTATTATTTCCTTCCACTTCTCAATAGGATTTTCTTCATCAAGATAACACGCCTTTATTATCTCTTTCCAATATTCTTCAAGAGTCAGTCCAGCCTCCTTAGCCATGCCTTCTGTTGCATAAGCAGCCAAAGTCCATGTGAGTTTCCCAGCATTTTCCTTTTCATGCCTCCAGTCCATATAAGGCTTAAAAGCTCTTTGTCTCATCATTATCTTTTTTGGATTTATATTCTCAAGTTCTTTAGGATTAGTATCTGCGATTATCATGAGAAAGTGGTCTGCCTGATCAACTCTTCCTTTTAGAGATTTTTCCGGAAAAAAGCTTATCTGTTCATCTGAAGCCAATTTATAAAACTCTTCTGCAGTATCATCCAAAAGATAGCTAATCAAAGGATGACCTCCAGCTTTTAAAACAGAATTCCTCAGTGAAATCAGCAAAGGTTTTGCATTTTCAGGAACCTGCAAAAAAACAACATCTCCTTTTTTTATCCCCTTACAATCTCCAAGAGCAAAATTTATCAGTAAATCCGCATACTTATCAAGAACCTCTTTTGAAGGCACATAATTAGATTTTCTCTCTTCCATAAAGACAATCAGTTACAAACCCTTATAAATATTTATCGTCTAAAAAAAATATGAAAAACAAAAAACAGAAAGTTTTAGTCGCAATGTCAGGAGGAGTTGATTCAAGCGTGGCAGCACTCTTGCTAAAAAATGAAGGCTACGATGTCATAGGCGCGTTTATGAAAAACTGGTCTGGAACAAAAAATGAATTAGGAGACTGCTCCTGGAAAGCAGACAGAAAAGAAGCAATAAAAATTGCTGCCATTCTAAATATCCCTTTAATAACACTTGATTTTGAAAAACAATACAGAAAACTTGTTGTTGATGAAATGTTCAAGCGTTATAGGAAAGGGATCACCCCTAATCCAGACATAGACTGTAACCAAAAAATAAAGTTCCCACTGCTTTGGAAATCTGCAAAAAAACTTGGTGCTGATCTTATTGCTACAGGACACTATGCAAGAATAGAATATAACAAAAAAATAAAAAAGCAGGAACTTTACAGAGGAAAGGATGAATCAAAAGACCAAAGTTATTTTCTTTACAGATTAAAACAAGATAACCTTGAACATAGCCTGTTTCCTGTCGGCGATTACACAAAAAAACAGATCAGGAAAATTGCTGAGAAAAATAATTTTCCGAATTTCAGCAGAAAAGGAACTGTTGGCATTTGTTTTATAGGAAAAATTAATCTAAAAACATTCTTGCAAAAAAAGATAAAACCAGAGCCTGGAAAAATCCTGGACCCGGAAGGAAAACCCATCGGAAAACATGACGGAATCTATTATTACACTATTGGTCAAAGACTTGGACCAAGATTTGGCATTGAAATCTCAAAAAGAAGCGATGATAGTAAAAAACTAAAAAGATGGTATGTGGCTAGAAAAAATCAAAGAAAAAATGAAATTATTGCAGCACCAGAAGGGCATAAACTCCTTTACAGAAAAGAAATAATAATCAAATCCCCTCACTGGATTTCTGGAGCCCCAGACAAAAATAAAACACACAAGGTTCACGCAAGAATAAGGCAGGTAGGTGAACTTCTTTCAAGCACTCTGTCTTACAACAAAAAGAGAAAGCAGTTCCAGGTTACAATTAACAAAGGAAAAAAAGGAATAACAGGTGTTTCAGAAGGCCAGGCAGTTGTTCTTTACCAGCCAAAAAATAAAAAAGTCCTTGGCGGAGGAGTTATAGGGTTTGATTAATTTTATAAACATCCTTCTCTTTTTGGGATCATGGAATTAGACAAAGCAATTAAATCAAGACATAGTGTAAGAAAGTTCAATTCTAAAAAACCTGACTGGCGCGATATTATTGAAGCAATTGACGCTGCAAGATATGCCCCTATGGCAGGCAGAAACTACACTGTGAAATTCATTCTTATCGACAACCCTGAAAGTATAAAAAAAATTAAAGAAGCATGTCAGCAGGATTTCGTCGCTAAGGCACAATATGTAGTAGTTGTCTGCTCAAAACCTTCAATAACAATTAACGCCTACGGAGAAAGAGGGAAAAATTATGCAAGACAACAATCAGGAGCTGCAATCCAGAACTTTTTTCTGAAAATAACAGAGCTAGGGCTTGCAACATGCTGGGTTGGTCATTTTGTCGAAGGCCAGGTCAAAAGCGCGCTAAAAATCCCCGACGACATAAATGTAGAAGCTATCTTCCCAGTTGGATTTGAGTATGAAAAAAAGAGGACGCGAAAAGCCCCAACAGACCTTGATAATATTCTCTACTTTAATGAATGGAAGCAGAAAAGAATGAAAAAG
>CAZQSV010000039.1:1749-3484 GCA_964596305.1 Candidatus Woesearchaeota archaeon | reverse complement strand
TTTTTTATTTTCCAATCTTTAATAAACTTCTTTAATGTAAAATTAATTTTATTCTTTGAATAAATTCTTCCTCTTCTGATAAATGTTGATTTGTTTTTGGCTTTAAACTTCTTGACATGTTCTTTTTGTTTGAGTGAAGGTCCTTTAATTAAAATTTCTTTTTTCTTTTTAACAACAAAGAAAAATCTTGCTGTTTTTCCTTTTTTATATTTCTCATCATATTCAAAGTCTCTGGATTTTATCTCAAAGTATTTTTTTGCTTCATCTCCAAGATGATTGTAAAACTTTAGTAGCTTGCTTCCTGCAATATCCCCCTTTTGCTTGCTTGTTTTTGCTTCAAGGGAAATAAACTCATATTTTTTCCTTTTCGCGTTTTTCTTGGTTTCTTCTAAGTCCAGCTTTTTTAGCTCAAACTCCTTTATGCTTGGATTTTTCAAGAATTTTTTTGTCTTTATCTGGAATTTCTTCAAAGTTTCTTCAGAAAGACCTGCCAGAACATTTCTCTGCTTGTATGTTGGGTCTACCAATATTATAGGGCTCTGAAGTTTTGCAGCATTTATATCCATTAAAACCTGATTCTTATTTTTATACTTTTTTTCTATATCAATCACTATTTTACTATCCCTTTTTGAAATAGCTCTGAGGAACTTTAGGAATCCTTTATAATGATAAACCAGCAACTCCAATCCATACCCTGAAAAGCCTTTTATGTATGATTCTGCGCCGTAGCATTTATTTGCATAACAAAAAGCTTTTGCCAACATGACATCATCTAAGAGCTTTTTTCTGTTTGATTTAAATGATTTTTTAATGTATCTCACGTGAGAATAGGAAAGGTCTGTGATGTTTTCTGCTTCCTTAGGATTGCGGATTTTTTTTACAGGAATTAATTCAAGTGTAATTTTGTCTGTGACTTTAATACAGAAGTAATCTCTTGAGCCGTGAACTCTCAAAATGTCTTTGGATTCTCTTTTGGGTCTTGCTGCAATAAGAATTTTTTTTGTTAATTCAGAAAGCTCGCTGTCTTTGTATTTTCTATCAAACCTTATGAAAATGTCTACATCATAACTCCCCTTGTTTATCATTGTTCTCTTTGCGAGACTGCCACCGACAAAAACCTCTGCAGAAATTTTCTTCTTTTTAATCTCCATACTTAACTTCTTTAGAAAATCTCTTAGAGAATCATTAATTTTTTTTATGTCTTCTTCAGGCACACAGATTCTTTCCAGAACCTTTTCTAGGATAGAATTAATTTTAGATTTCTTAGTCATATTGGAAAAAGGATAATAATGTTTATAAGTTTATTGAGAAAATTATTTTTTCTTTTCGTTAGAATCCTTAATTTCTTTTAAATCTTTAACACTTGTTTTCAGAAGTGACCCCATATCAATTATGTATTTTCCTTCTTCAAGCTTATAAATTAATGGTTGATCTCTCCTGAAAAGTTTTACAAGATCAATCTCAAACTTCCCTTCTCCTGTAACTCTCACAGATTCAATATCTAGAATGACCGGAGCATCTTCGTCAGTTATCCCTGCCATATCCCTGATGTCTCTTTCAATCTTCTTTTTTTCTTCTGCAGGAATCTCGATTATTTCTTTCTTTACCTTATCCATTTGGTCTTCTCTGATATAAAAGAAAAATCTTCCTCCACAGTTTGTACATCCTTCTAATAATTCTCTACTTCCTGGAGGAACAATTCTGGAACATCTCACACATTGGTGTGGCATTTTTT
>CAZQSV010000039.1:0-1649 GCA_964596305.1 Candidatus Woesearchaeota archaeon | reverse complement strand
GAGTTCTTGCCATTGCCCGAAACAACTGCGAGTTCTATTCCCCTAAAATTTTTCACATGTCCTATCATTGCCATAGTGTCTTCAATAAGTCTTGTTTCTTCCTCTGGTTTTAATCTTCCCTGGAGAATCAGGATATTATTCCCTAAAATAACATTCAGTATTTTTTTTATTCGTAAAGTACTGTCTAAATCTCTTATCTCAGAGTAAGAGATAAATTGGAGGCTGAACCCCTTTATTTTTCCTATCTTTTTTTTCTTTGCCATTTTTTAGGTGGTTCCCTATTAGTGTGCTATATCGTATATGTTAGGGAATATAGTTTTTAACTTTTCTGGATTTGGTTTTTCTCTTTTTTAATTTAATTAATTTTACGCCGCTTAAACTTTCTTCGCTAGTTTGAATATTGATTCGTAGAACTCTTCAATATTCTTTCCATAGCGGGCACTTACTCCCACCACATCATACTCCGGGAATGCTGATTCTATTCTTTTTATGTTTGATTTTTTTAAATCAATTTTATTGGCAACTATCAGCACAGGAATTTTTCTTGCGACAAGATTTCCGATAATTGTTATGTTTACCTGATTATACGGATTTTGCGCGGAATCAAGAACAACCACAACAACATCCATGTCATCAAGCCATTTTATGCTTTCAATAACTCCCTGAGTCGCTTCCTTGGCCCTTGTTTTTGCCTCTTTTTTCTTTAACTTGAATTTCATAAAATTCTCATAATCTATCTTTGTAGCAATCCCAGGCGTATCAATCATCTTAAAGGTCATTTTTTTCCCTTTGTATTCAATTTCAACTTTTTCCTTGAATTGCACTGCGCGTGTTTCGTGCGGGATTTTGCTCACACTTCCTATTTCTTCGCCGGTAAAATCTTTGCATATTCTGTTTGCCAAGCTGGTCTTTCCTGCGTTTGGCGGGCCATAGAACCCCAGCTTCAACTCTTTTTTCTGTCTGAATATCTTAAAAAAGATCTTTTTAAAAAAATTCTTTATCATTTTTGCTACCATACTAATTTTTGTTAAAAAGGCTTATTAAATTTTTGTGTGGTTGTTTGTTATTTTTTAATATCTTCTATGCCTTGGTCTATGATATCCTGTAGGTCCCCCATGTCTTTGTTCTTGCTCCTTCATCTTTTCTTTTTCAATTTTCTTTATCAGCTTGGTTATTGGAATCTCAACCATACCTGTTCTCTTTCCTTCATATCTCCTCATAACATATCTTATCTGCTCAGAATTCCAGTTCGCTTTTTTAAGATTTCTAATTATCTGTTTATTTGTTAAGCCTTTGTTCTTAGACCTGTTTATGTAATGAACCACATTGTAAAGATCATTTCTATGGGGGAAAAGATATCCTTCGTACTTCTTTTTATACCACTGGAATAATAGGATATAGGCTGCAATGCCCAGGATTGCTAAAAGAGCTAGGACCAATATAAAAATGATCATTTTTGGTTTTTTTTCAGTAATTGAGGGCTCTGCAACAGAAAGTCTGCTGACAGAAGGAGAAATAAACACTGGCAGTTCTATAAAATCAAGGTCTTCTGTTGTGTAAAAACTAATCCTTGAAACACTATTGTCTCCGAGAACAGTATAATAAAAACCACTCTCCTGTTGCATGCTTTTGTCAAAGCCAATGCCTTC
>CAZQSV010000038.1:0-3510 GCA_964596305.1 Candidatus Woesearchaeota archaeon | reverse complement strand
CCAAAAACTTAATAACTTATTCTTTACTCACTAATTCATGTTTGAAAAGCTTGGAGAGATACTAAGAAAGGCTACCGATAAGATAGCCAATGCTGTATTTCTTGATAAAAATCTGGTTGATTCCATAGTAAGAGATTTGCAAAGAGCACTTATTGAAGCAGATGTAAGTATTGTCCTTGTGAAAAATCTTTCTGACAAAATCAGAAAAGCAGCACTTGATGAAAGAATCAAGGGAATTGAAAAAAAAGAGCATATGATTAAGCTGCTTCATGATGAGCTAACAGCAATTTTAGGTGAGCATAAACAAATAAAACTTATCAAACAAAAAGGCAAACAGAACAGAATAATGCTTCTTGGCCTTTATGGAGCTGGAAAAACAACAACAGTAGCCAAGCTCGGAAATTATTTTGCAAAAAGAGGTAACAAGGTCGCTCTTATTGGACTTGATACTCACAGGCCAGCAGCTCCTGAACAACTAAAACAACTTGCTGAAAAACACAAAATCCATTATTTTATAGATACAGAAGAAAAAAATCCTGTAAAAGTGTGGGAGAATCTTGAAAAAAGCGGGAAACTCAAAAGCTATGATGTAGTTATCCTTGACACAGCAGGACGGCACACTTTAGACGATTCTCTCGTCAAAGAAATAAAGGCTCTTGCCAAGAAAATCAATCCCACTGAAACAATCTTAATCATGCCTGCTGACATTGGCCAGGCAGCAAAAAAACAATCTCAGGAGTTCAAGCAGGCGGTAAACATCTCTGGAGTAATAATCACAAGAATGGATTCAACAGCAAAAGGCGGTGGTGCCCTGACAGCATGCGCAGAAACAAAAGCACCTGTGAATTTCATAGCAACAGGAGAAAAAATAAACGACATAGAAGCTTTTGATCCAAAAACATTTCTATCAAGACTTCTCGGAATGGGCGACTTGCAAACATTAATTGAAAAAATAAAATCTGTAACAGACAAAAAGAGCCAGGAAAAAATCCAGAAAAAACTAGAAGAAGGAAAACTCTCTCTTGAAGATGTTGTTGAACAAGCCCGCTCCTTGAACACTCTTGGTGGGTTTGAAAAAATCAAAGGTATGATTCCAGGCTTCATGAAAGTAAAAGACAAAATTCCAGAAAACGTTCTTGAAAACCAAGAAGCAAAAATCGCCAAATGGGAGCATATAATCAAATCAATGACAAAGGAAGAAAAAGAAAACCCAGAAATTCTTGAAAAACAGACCTCAAGAATCTCAAGAATTGCAAAAGGAGCAGGAGCTCACACAAGTGATGTCAGAAGCCTGCTAAAACAATACAAAATGCTCAAGGAAATGATGAAAAGCGGAATGACTGATATGGATATGTCTAAGGGAATGAGCCAGAAGCAACTTCAAAAACTCGCAAAGAAGTTCGGTAAGAAAGTTAGGAGGTTTTAGGGAGATGGAAATTAAAGAAATTATTAAATGGCTCAAAAAGAAAAAAGAAGCACAAAAAGAAATTAAAAAAGAGGATGAAAATTTATCTAAATTGTATAAAGAATTAGAAAATTATTCGCCTGCGGACATTGTATCTGATAGGATTAAATCTATTATAAATAAGATACAAACAAATATAAACGGAAAAAAAATTTATTTGCTTGAAGGAAAAATCCACATAATTTATTTTATCTTCTTTATTTTGGGAGGGGGAATAATTTTTTCTCTTTTTATGACTCCAAAAATAATTATTACTATTAATGTAGTTATTACAAGCGTTATTATTATTTTTATTGGAACACTTATTACAATATTATTAAAACATAAATTATCTAAACTAGACAGAGAAGCTAAAAGAAAAAGTGAACTAGCACAAGCAAAATATTTTGAAAGTTTAGTAAAAAAATAAAATGAAAGATAAAAACATAGAAGAAATATTAGATTTATCTTCTGAAAATGAAAATAAAATAATTAGAATTCAAGATTCTTTTACAAGAAGATTTGGAGCAGAAGAAAGAAAAGAATCTCAACTTAAAATGAGAATACTTTTTGAGAGAACAGCACCAGAAATGCTTCCTTTCATCATTTATTGTATTTATATTGGAGCTTCTGCTTTGGTAGGTTTTCCTTTTATTTCTCAATATGAAGGGTGGAAATTTTATTCTTATGTGATTTCTTTAGTAATTATATGTATATTACCCATTTTAATTCTTCCAAGATTCCCTCTTATAAAATGGTTTCAAAAAAAGAGGTGATAAATAAAAAATGAACCGAGATGAAAAATTAAAATGGTATAGAAAAGAATTTGAGAAAATTAACAAGACCATACAAAATAAAAATGAATTATTTTATCCTGACTTCTTAAGAATTAGAAATTTTAAATTGCAAAATTCTACAATTGAAGATGAAAAAAATATTAAGAAAATAACATATAAGGCATTTAAGTTAGCAGAAAAAGATAAAATTCAAGAAGCTGTAAAAGAGTTACTTAAATTAAATGGCGTAGCGATACCAATTGCTTCTACAATTCTTGCTATGAAATTTCCAGAAAAATACGCTATAATAGACAAAAGAGTTATAAAACAATTAAAGAAGGATGAATGGATGAAAGATTATTTGAAAAATCCAAAAACTTATGAGGAATATATTTTGTTAATGAGAAAAACAAAACCATTTAATTTATCCTTAAGAGATTATGAAAGGAGTTTATTTGAAAAATGACCACAAAAACAATCCAGCAAGGAGCTGAAGCAAAAATAATTCTTAATGGAGATTTTATAATCAAAGATAGGATTTCAAAATCTTACAGACATCCTGGGTTAGACAAAACAATTCGCAAAAGAAGAACAAAAGCAGAAACAAAACTTCTTCAAAAAGCCTGTGAAATAATAAATTCCCCCAAACCTCTAACAACTATTGAAGAATTTGATAAAATAAAAATGCCGTTTATCAATGGCAAAAAACTCTCCGAACATTTAGATAACTTCGCATTAAAAAAACAGAAAGAAATCTGCAAACAAATGGGAGAATCAATAGCAAAACTTCATGGCAAAGACATTATTCATGGAGATTTAACTACAAGCAATATGATTTTGAAAAAAGACCATGTATATTTTATTGATTTTGGACTTGGCTTCATAAGCCATAAAATAGAAGACAAAGCTGTTGATCTGCATCTTCTCAGACAGGCTTTAGAGGCAAAACATTTCCAGAACTGGCAGGTTCTTTTTAAAAAAGTCCTTGAAGGATATGAGCATTACAAAGAAAATGAAAAGGTTTTAGAACAGCTGAAAAAAGTTGAGAAAAGAGGGCGTTATAAGATATGATCTCAATCAGAAACCCTTATAAATTAATTTAGTATTTCTTTTTTGTTATTTAAGCCCTGTAGTATAGCGGTCAAGTATACGGCCCCTTGGAGGCTGGGACCCAGGTTCGAATCCTGGCAGGGCTATTCACCACAATAATTCTTATAAACAAAACTTTCCATCATATTACATTGCCAATTTTTTGGTTACATTGTGGCTAAAATGAAAATAAATAGACCT
>CAZQSV010000037.1:0-3631 GCA_964596305.1 Candidatus Woesearchaeota archaeon | reverse complement strand
TTGTGTTTATCCTCAATTCCCTAAATAATTGTGCATCTGTCCTTTTTTTCATTTTCTTTTTGATTTTATGATAATATCAATCACAGCTAATAAAACACCAATACCCATTAAAGTATAACCAACCAGCCTGCTTTCTCCAAAAATTATTCCTGCCAGGATAAATGCAAAAGCCAGACCTGCAAGAGGAGTTAATCTTGTTTGTTTCTTATTTTTTTTCATAAAGAATAACAAGGCGACAATTATTAATAAAACTACAACTGAAATCAGAATGTATATTTGTGAAGGGGTCATTGTATATCCCCCTCTAATGTAAGGTTATAATCTTTAAAACCGCATTTCTTATAAAAATTTATTGCTTTTTTATTTTTAGAAGAGGCAACAACTTTCATCCGATCAATTCCTCTTTTCTTAGACCATTCTAAGAATTCTTCAAAAAGTTTTTTTCCAACCCCTTTGCCTCTATGTTCCTCTAACACAAAAGTGTTATCCACTTCAGCTAATTCTTTTAATTTCCTATACTCTTCTGCCTTGTGAATACTCCCAATTAGGTAACCTATAATCTTTCTATTTGATACTGCAACAAGTGAAATAAAATTTTCATCCTTTATTGAATCTTTAAAATAATCTTTATTATTTGGAGGCCAACCACAATCAAGGGTTTTATCAAAATTAGAATATTCATTATCAAATAGTTTTTGGTTTAATCTAAGGATATCATTAACATCCTCAACTCTTGCTTTCCGAATCTCCATTTTATTCCACAATCTCCTTTATTAGTTCTGGAAACTCTGTTGTTCCCATATCTCCCATAGTATAATGTCCATGACCTCTGAGTTCAATAATCTTCCCTCCTAAAATTTCATTATAAATTTTTAGACTTTCTTTACCTTCATCTTCTTCATCATCTGCTGTAAACATCACAATTTTATTAACTCTATCTTTAATTTTCTCGTCAATAGGATAAATATAAAATTCCTTTCTATGTTCATCATCTTTATCAGGTATCTTCCAAGGAGCTACAAGAATTAACTTATCTATCTTTTGTTTTGTTTCTCCTAACCATCTAACTAAAAAAGCACATCCACAACTATGACCAATTAATACGCTATCTTCCTCAACTTTATATTTTTCAAACTCTTCTTTGAACTTACTATAATTTGGTTCCCAAGATTTAGGCATTAAAGGAGTTTCTACTTTAATTCCTTTAGAAATAAGTTTTTCTTTAGTCCAAGGTATCCAATGTTTATCATAAGTTCTTGTTTCTTCGTTCATTTCCTTCTCCACATTAGAAGGGCAACCATGAATTATTATACATTTCATTTTAAAACATGGTCCAGGAAGGAATCGGACCTTCGCTTCCTCGGTGTAAACGAGGTGTTCTGCCATTAGACTACTGGACCTCTTAATTCATAAATTTTCAGGGCTTTTAAGTTTTACTTCAAAAACCTTTATAAGTGTTAAAAGAATAATTTCATCATGACAAAAGCACCACAGCCAGAAGAAGAGCAGAACATTCCTGGCATGAATCTTGATAATTATTCAGAGAAAAAACCAATTGTTCCGGAAGGTTCTGAAAGATCTCAGAAAGAACTTGAGAAGGTAAAGAAAGAACTTGAAAAACTCAAAGCATTCATCGTCAAGAAATATTCTTTTACAGAAGCGATAGGAATCCTGCCGCCGCACTCAATAAAAACTTTCATAGAGGAAGAAATTGGTGAAAATATTCCTAAGGCAGAATTTGAGAAATTGCAGAAGAAAGTTCATCTTTACATAGTTATTCCGGAAGAAAAACTCAAGGAAATCCCAAAGATAAAGAAGGAAATTGTTTCTGAAATTGAGAGAACCAAGCAAAATGTCTGGGTTTATATTAAGACGCCTGTAGATATATGGGAAGCTTGTCTTGACAGCAAGTTTGAGATGGTCTCTGCTATAGGAATGTCTTTTCCTCTTCATGATAAAAGCCTTTTATCTGCATTAAGGGTTGCAGAAATTCATAAATCATTAACCTTAAGGAAATTTGATAAATACGTTGTTAGTTATGTTATTGCAGGAAGTCTTGTCAGAGGCGAAGTAACCAAGGAATCAGATATTGATGCTTTTGTAATTATCAATGATACTGATATCAAAAGAATGCCTCGTCTTGAGCTAAAGGAGAGGCTTCGCGGAATGATTTACCAGTATATTGCAGAAGCAAATGCTCTTGCAGGTGTGAAAAAAAATATTCTCAATGTGCAGATTTATCTCTTGACTGACTTTTGGGAATCTGTAAAGGACGCTCATCCAGTTATGTTTACTTTTATTCGTGACGGTGTGCCTCTTTATGACAAAGGGACCTTTTTACCATGGAAAGCCTTGCTTAAAATGGGCAGGTTGAAACCAAGCCCTGAAGCAATTGATATGTTCATGTCAATGGGGGACAAGACAACAAAAAGAGCAAAGTCAGCTTTCCTTGATATTTTGGTTCATGACATTTACTGGGGTGTTTTGACTCCTAGCCAGGCTCTGCTTATGCTTTATGGACTTCCTCCGCCAACTCCAAAGCAAACAGCTGGCAAGATGAAAAGTATCTTTGTTGATAAGGAGAAAATGCTTGAGAAAAGATATCTTAAGATTCTTGAAAGAATTGTAGGCATTTACAAGGATTATGAACATGAAAAAGTAAAGGAAATAAAAGGTGCAGAGCTTGACAAGCTTTTGAAGGATATGGATGATTATCTGAAAAGACTTAAAGAGCTAAGAAAGCAGATTGAAAAAAGAGCGCAGGAAAAGTTAATAGAACAAATCAACAAAGATGCATTTGGGCTACTTGAGGCTATTTTTGGGAAAAAATCCCAAGCAGTGATTGTTTCTAAATTTGAGGAGCTTGTGAAAGAAGGAAAATTCACGCAGCAGCATCTCCGAATTTTAAAGGATGTTATAAAAGCAAAAATAGAATTTAAGAAAGGGAAATTAAACACACAAAAAGTCGATGATGCGCGAAAAAATGCTTCAATTTTGATTAATGACCTTATGGATTATTCACAGAGGAGTGAGCTTATGAAATTTGAAAAAAGAAGAGTAAGAATTAAGTATAAAAAAGCAAAAAAAGATTCTCTTGCAGAACTTTTGTTTTGTGAAGGAGCCAGTTTTCTTTTTGCTGACGGCAATGTAAAAAAAATTACTAATAAAATAGAAAACTCAAGCATGGAAGAAGTTTCACAATATGTAGAACATCAAAAGTCAAAAAAAAGCTTGGAAGTGAATCCTCATGTTTTTGAACTTCTGAAAAAAGAGATTGGAGAGTTTGAGATTGTTCTGTAACTTTTTAATCTAAGATTTTACAATGGCTAAGATATTCAGGATAAAAAAGGCAACAAAGGGAAATACAGATATTGTAAATATTACAGATGATGTAAATAAGGCGATTAAAAAATCTAAAATTGAGGAAGGTATTGCAAATGTTTTTGTTGTTGGTTCAACAGCTGGTTTGACAACAATTGAGTACGAGCCTGGATTAGAAAAAGATCTCAAAGCCTTTTTTGAAAAGGTTATACCAAGAGATATAAAATATTCTCATGAGGAAAGATGGCATGATGATAACGGTCACAGCCATATAAGGGCATCTCTTTTAAAGCCAAATTTGTCTGTTCCG
>CAZQSV010000036.1:0-3743 GCA_964596305.1 Candidatus Woesearchaeota archaeon | reverse complement strand
CTAATATGAAATGCTGGCTTGATACAAAAAGTGTTGAAAATGCTGTAGACATTACAACACTTGAAGACAAAGCCCTGGGGGAAGTTGAAGAAAATTGGATTAGTGTTTTGAAAAAAGATATGAATCTCATTGAAGATTTTGGCGGGTTTGTCAAAGAACTTAAGAATATGGAAAATGATGGGAAGCATAAGGAAATAATAACAAAAATTAATGAGAATTTTGACAGGGTCTTTTTCAGCTATGAGAAAGGGTATCTGACTTTAATCAGAGGAAATGCTTTTGCTACTCTTGCTAAAGGGATTTTTAGTACCAACTTTAAGGAGGATGGAGATGGGGCAGATACAATTCCCAAAGTTCCTGGGCAAGAGATAGTTGGGAGCAAGATTATTTACCCTGCTCTTGAATTTAAGAGCGGGGGATTATGGGGGGTTGGTGGAAGATGGCTGCAATCAAGTCTCTTTTTAAGATATGTCGACGAGAATAAGTGGTTTTGGTGTAAGGATGATTGCTCTGATGATACAAATTGGTATTCGTCTGAATTAGCTCAGGGGATGCAATCAGGAGAAGATGCCACAATGGTGCAAATTGTTCCTGAGTTATCTGAGAGAAACAAAGATTTTGTGAATAGTTTAACTGGAAAGGATTACCTGAGTGGTTTGTCATCCTTAATTCAAAGAACAATAAAGAAAGAAGACACGAGTCCTAAATTGATTACAGAAAAAGTTGAATTTACCCCTGATAAAATGTTTGTTGTTTCTCAGACAGAAGCCACTCCTCTTTATTTTGAATTTGATTCTTCTTCTAATATATGGCAATGGTCTCCTGATAAATCAAATTGGATGCCTGTTCCAGAAATTACTGTTAGCGGTGGTGAGGCAGATGGTAAACAGCCTGTTCAGGATAATATAAACTTAATAAGGGCGCTTGAAAATGTAGGTTCTCTTCTTGAAGGAGCAGAGATTATATTCTCAATCGATACTGAGAATCCGCCTGTATCACAAGGAGGGGTGCTAACAGGTTTGACATGTTCAACAACAGAGGAATGCCAGAAAGTTTTGGGCAATGAGATAATAAGAATAGCAAGAGAAATAAAGAAAGAGAGGGGAATAAGTGATGATTCTGTTGAGGAGAATACAGATGTGAAAAATTTTGAGTGTTTGGTTTTGATGCTTGCAATGACAGAAAGTACTATACAACATTGTTCTCCAGCTCAAAAAGATGGAAATCCTTTATACTGTGATGGTAAATCTGATGGACTTTTAAAAGGCGATGAAGGTAGTAGTTTTGGTGTGATGCAAATAAATAAGGATAACCATGGAGAAAAAACTCTTTTTGAAGAGAATGTTAGATATGGAATAAATTATTTAGCAAATAATTATAATCCTGGAGAGAAAATTTATAATTGTTATAGACCACAAGCATATGATGGTCGAGTTGTAAAGGCAAGTGATTTTGAGAAAAGAGCTTATTCTGGCTGGAAGCGTGCTCTCAGAACTTACAACGGATGGAACACTAATTGTTATGTTGAAAGTGGAGGTGAAAAATACTTTGTAGGAAACCCCCATTATGTAGAGGATGTTTTAGATACAAGCAAAGATAAGGTGGTTCAACTTTTCCCTGGAGTTTGCGGAGCCTGATTTTTTTAAAATGCGGGAAGAAGGATTCGAACCCTCGTAGGCACTAAGCCATCAGGTTTCTCCAAGGCTCGTTTGCGTTATTAATAGGATAATTTATCCTTCGTAAACCTCCTCGCCTAAGCCTGACCCGTTTGACCACTCCGGCATTCCCGCTTAATTATTATGGGTTTTTCTTGATATAAAAAGTTTAGCCTTTGCGACGGACGAAAGATATTTAAACAAAATCTCCTTGTTTTAAATATGGGAAAATTAGGGATGTTAGGTTTTGTCTTTTACTTGTTGTTTGGGCTTTATTTAATAAATTCCTCTTTTAATTTTATTTCTATGCCTGATTTTATTCAATCAGTTAATAATTGGATTGTTTTTATAGCAGGAGTTCTGGTTATTATAGGTGGAATGAAATATTTGAAAAGTAATAGATCTTATCCTAAGTATCCTTAATGATTTATAAAATGCTTTTTATTCTCTCTTCTTTACTTTGGTTTCTGCTTCTTTTTGCTTTATCTTGTCTTCAAGATTGAGTTTTTCTATAAGTTCTTTATATCTGTTACGAATTGTAACTTCTGTTATTCCAGCAATGTCTGCGACTTCCCTTTGTGTTTTCTTTTCGTCGTTCATTAAGGCTGCTACATAAAGTGCTGCTGCTGCTATTCCTGCAGGACCTCTTCCTGATGTGAGCTCTACTTCTTCTGCTCTTTTCAAAACTTTTAATGCATCGTTTTGTGTTCTTGGTGATAAATTAAGAACAGATGAAAATCTTGAAATGTAATCTTTTGGAGAACTCTGCTTTACTTTAATTCCCAATTTCCTTATAATAAATCTGTATGTTCTCCCTATTTCTTTTCTTTCTATATCTGAAGCTGTTGCCATTTCATCAAGGGTTCTTGGGATGTTGTAGCTTCTGCAGGCTGCGTAAAGACATGCAGCTATAACAGACTCCATGCTTCTCCCACGCACTAATCCCCTTTGAACAACATAATTATAAATTCTTGCAGCATCATCTCTTACAACATTAGGAAGGTTTAGATAAGAAGCAATAACTCTTAACTCAGCCATTGCCAGCCTTAGGTTACGTTCAATAGAGGTTGAGACACGCTCTTGCCATTTTTTTAGTCTTAGAAATTTACGCGTGTGCTTTGGCTTTAGCCGGTATATGTCTGAGATTTCTCCTACATTTGTAGTGAGTCCTTTGTCAAATTTCTGAATGCTTGTCGGAGCTCCTCCACGGCCTTTTTTCTTATCTTTGTCAAACTTTCCTTGATGGTCAATTCCTGTATCAACCATCTTGTCCTCGACGACAAGACCGCAGTCATTGCATATAATTTCCCCGAGGTAAGGGTCGTAAGTAAGGTTAATACTCCCACACTCAGGGCATTTTTTTATAAAAGACATTTTTTTTAAAATCGAAATTTATTGGTTGTTAGAGATTGTATTGAAATTTGTTACTGAAAGATTAATGATAACCTTTATAAGCTGTCTAAGCGCAAGTTTTTTAAATCTTTTCCCTTTATAAAGCCTTCTATTTTTTTGGCTTTGCACAATTAGTTTGTCGTCGGATTTGTAGAATTCTAGGATATTCACTTAAACTTTACTCGGCTAAAATACCGTTTGCTACGCCTTCCTGGCTTGGCCTGTTTGTAATCCTAACTTTGCCGAGTTCTGTTTCAACAATCGTACCTTTTGTAACAATGTTTTGTCTTGCAAGGAATCTGTTTGAAGGAGTTTCAAGCACATTTTTTATTTCAAGTTTTTTACTTTTGTTATTTGCTTTTACATTTACATACTTTACTTTTAAAAGAAGCGATTTTCTATTTCCACCTCTAACTCTTATTCCTTTCCTTTTTTCCTCTCCGAGTTTTACAGTTCTTTTTTTCCCTGGCATCTCACATAATCTTTTCTTCCTTCTTTTCTTGTATCTGCCACCTGTAATCTTCCTTCCTTTTCGCATAATATGGAATTTTGTTTTTTGTTTATAAACTTTCTGTTTAAATCTTTTGCTTGGAGAAGAGAACCAAAGGATTTATAAATTAGTCAATCAAATAAAAAGTATAAAATATTCCATAATTTGGAGTTAAGATGGTTAACGGAATTGAGCGTCCACTAGAT
>CAZQSV010000035.1:0-3807 GCA_964596305.1 Candidatus Woesearchaeota archaeon | reverse complement strand
TTTAACAGCAAAAGCTGATTCAAGCAAGTATGTAAAAGATTTCCAGGCTCCAAAAGAAGTAATGCCTGATTTAATTCTTGTTTCATCAAGGCACTTGTTCCGTGCTCCTTATTCCTTGCATGAAAAAACAGCTCTGGCAAGTGTTGTTCTTTCTCCAAAAGAGCTAGAGGATTTTCAGCCAAAAGATGCAGACCCTTTGAAAGTAACTATTAAAAATTTCATGCCTGATTCTGTTGAAGGTGAGGCAGCAGACCTTTTGCGTGAAGCTCTTGACTGGCACAAAAACCAGAATCCTGAAGAAAAAATAAACACAACCACAAAACCCAGAGATTTCAAACCTGTAAAAATCTTAAACCTCTCAGACGAGTTTCTTCCGCCTTCAATTAAAAAAATTCTGCAGGGAATAAATGACGGGAGAAAAAGGGCCGTTTTTATTTTACTAAATTTATTTAGGTCAATTGGAATGGAGAAGGAAGAGCTTGAAAAAAGAATCTATGAATGGAATGAAAGAAATAAAATTCCTCTTAAAAAAGGCTACATAAAAACCCAGATTGCGTGGAGCTATAGAAAAAACCCAGTGCCTCCTCCTAATTATGATAAAGACTATTATAGGGGGATAGGCATAATACCAACAGAAGAAGAATTAAGATTAAAAAACCCTTTAAATTATATTGTAAGAAAAACTTTTCAGAAAAATAGTCAGAATAAAAAGAGTAAGAAAAGAAAGCCCAGAAAACAATGAAAAGAGAATTTCGCATAAATTATAGATACTCTTTCTTGAAAATATTTAAAAACAAGTATTGGCTTTACATATCATGAGAAAAGGAGGGTTATTAGGAGTATTCTTAATATTTTTAGTTTTCGCAAGCCTGTCTTTTCTGCAGGCACAAACAATTACAAACGAGACAGGAAAAGTTGACCAAGCATATGAGTGCCTTTCAGATTTAATAGATGAGAAAACTTGTGAAAGTCTTTCAACAGAGGAAAAAATCTTCTCTTTGCTTGCGCTTGATAAGTGCGGGACAGAGGTGGATGAAGATTCAAGCAGCGGAGAATGCTGGCCCGAAGGGGATTGTCAATTAAAGACAACAGCACAGGCAGTTCTTGCACTCGATAACACAAATAAAGATACTGATGCTGCACAGAACTGGCTTCTTTCACAAAATACAACCCCCCCTCAGCTTGTATGGTATCTTCAGATTGAAAGTTCTGAAAAAACAACATGCACAATAAGTTACAAACATCAACAATACACAATAAACATAGGAGAAGATAAAAAAATAAGCAGTGGAGCAGGTTCTTGTCTTTCTCTCTCTGGAAATAAATTCTGGCTTCAGGTCTCTCCTACATGTTATAATGAAGAAATAAAAATTTCCTGCGCCGAGAATTTTAGAACAAACCTTTTGTTTCAGAGGCAGGGTTCTGATACAATTCATGTTTTAGGAGGCGGCTCTTCATCAGGTGGAGGAGAAACAACTGAAAAAGTAAAATCCTTTTGCTTTGCAGAAAACAATGTCTGCAATTATGAAGGAAGCCTTTGGGCAGCTCTTGTTCTTAACTCTCTCGGCAAAGATGTTTCTGCTTATCTTCCTTATCTTCTAACTCTTGCAGACGACGAAATCAATCAAAAATTTTTGCCTGCTGCATTTTTGTATCACATAACAGCTAATATAGAATATCGTGCTTCCCTACTTTCAGAGCAAATAAACAACCAGTGGTGGTCTGCTTCAGGTGAGAAATATTATGACACAGCTGTTGCACTTTTCCCTCTCCAAGGAGAGACCCCTCCAGAAAAAACAAACGCCAAAGAATGGCTTCTTGATACTCAGGATGAGAGCGGTTGCTGGGATAGTGACAATTTAAGAAATACTGCTTTTATCTTGGCTTCTATTTGGCCTAAGGATTTTGGCGGTGGCGGTGGAGGAGGAGTTGTTACCCAAGGCTGCGAATCTGCAGGATATTATTGTGTAAGTAGTGCTTCGATATGTATAGAAGCAAGTGGTGCTGTGTTTGAAGAATTTTCATGCCCCGGAATTTCTGTTTGTTGTACTAAAGAATATAAAGAACTAACTTGTGGTGAGCTTGAAGGATATGTTTGTAAATCTCCAAGCCAGATATGTCCATCAGGAAATATTATTTCAGGTGTTTCTGGATTGCGCAGCGGAGAAGTTTGCTGTGCATTAGCTTGTCAGCCAGCATCTATTGAAGACCCAGAAGAGGAGCCAGAAGATAAAATACCTTCTGGAAAAAGAAAAAGCTATGCTTGGATATGGATTTTATCAATCTTAATTATATTAGTCATTTTAGGAATAGTCTACAAAGATAAACTAAAGAAGTTGCTTCTTAAAATAAAATCTAAATCTAAGAGAAGAGGGCCTGGGCCAGCATACAGACCAAGGCCTCCACGTCGTCCGCCATATCATCCTTACAATCATCCAACAAGGAGTTTACCAAGAAGAACAGGAAGAAGAGTGATGCCACGGCCGCAGCCACAGCGTCCTTCACCAGTATCAAGACCAAGACCAAAATCAAACAAAGAACTTGACGAAGTTCTTAAAAAACTAAAAGAGATGGGTAAATAATACAGCTTTGAAAAACATTAAAATTTATTAACTGTTTTTTCTTTTAAGGGTCATGGAAAAGAGGCAAGGAACACTATTGATATTTTTATCTGTTATGGTCTTAACAGTATTAATTATAATTTATTCACCTTATACAAGGATTACTGGTTTTGCTATTGTTGAACAAAAGTCAGAATTTGATCAGGGAGAAACTCTTATCTCAGTGGTTTCAGGGAATTTCATAGACAGAATTACCAGAGACAATGTTTTGTTTTTCCATGACCATGTTCAGATTCCAATGATTTATGAAGTGGAAAAAATAAATGAGGATTTCTATATTTATGCGCTTCTTGCAGACAAGCAGCCAGGGAATTACTCTGTTGTTATCCGCGATGTGAGATATATGAAAGGTTCGCAAATGACAGATGAGGATATTGTGAAGGATTTTATAATCACTGAAAACACAGCTTATTTCTCTGTAAATCCAGGAGTTGTGATTACCTCTGAAGATTTTTCTCTTGAAGTTCAGAACCTTCAGGAAGGAAAAATAATCCTAACACTTGACTATCCTGAAGAATTTACTACATCAGAAAACTCTTTTGAACTTTCCTCAGGCCAGATTAAAGAAATAGATTTTCAAATAAATGCAAATCAAAAAATCTTGAGAAATATTAGTCTTATTTCTGAGAATACTTCCTATAGTGTGCCTGTTTCTTTTGATATTTCTGGATCTGCGGATAACGAATCCGAGGAATCAAATTTAAGCTTTAAATTTGAACCACAAAAAATAAATATCCAGATGCCGACAAATTCTGATTCAAAGAGAATAGTCTATATTCTTAATACTGGCAGAGAGGCCGAGGACATTTCACTTTCTGTTTCTTCGGGAATTGAAGAGTATGTGGTAGTTTCTCCTCAGGAAATAGGCAGCATAAGTAAAGATTCTGCTGAGAAAATTGAAATTTCTATAGAATCTGGTGAAGATGAAAAAAATATGTCTGGCTGGATAACCGCAACAGTAGAATCTGAGACAAATGAAACTTTTACAACAAAACTTTCTGTTTCTCTTGAATTTATATCTGATTTTATTCCTGAAAATGAAACCTCTGAAGAGGAATTTATTGTGACAACCTGTGTTCAACTTGGCGGAGTAATCTGCGGAGAAGGAGAAATATGCACCGGAGAAACAAAGTCAGTTAAAGACGGTGTTTGCTGTCTTGCTCCTCCGATTTGCGAAGAGCCAGAA
>CAZQSV010000034.1:0-4586 GCA_964596305.1 Candidatus Woesearchaeota archaeon | reverse complement strand
ATTAAAGGACAGATTGGAATTGATAAAAAAGTGAAAGAGACTCTTAGCAGGCTCAGACTTAGAAGGAAATATGTCTGCGTGGCCATAACCCCTACAAAGGAAAATCTTGGAATGATAAAAAAAGTAAGAAACTTAATTGCTTACGGAGAAATAAGCAAAGAAACTCTTGAAAAATTAATTGAAAAACGCGGGCAGGCATTGGACAAAAAAAAGAAAATTGATGTGAAAAAAGCAGTTGAAGAACTGGAAAAAGGAAAGAATTACAAAGATTTAAACTTAAAGCCTTTCTTCAGGCTTCATCCGCCGAGAGGAGGGATTGAAAGCAAAAAACATTTTGGAGTCGGAAAAGGAGTTTTAGGAAATAATAAGGATAAAATAAATAAATTAATTGAGAGGATGTTGTAAAATGAAAGGTTTAACAAATTTAGCAAAATTGGATGTTAGAGAGAAGTTCGGGGAAAATGGAACTGTAATTGACAAAAAGGATAACTTATTTACCATAATAGAAGAAGAAGGAGATAAATATTATTTAGCTGTTTATAAGATTATGAAAGGCTCTACAGAACGAAGAAGGCGGCAAGAAATAAAAAAAGAAAGATATAATCGATATAAATCACAAGTAGGAAAATGATAAAAACACACAAAAGAAAAAAGAAAAGCAGAATGCATGGTAAGGGAATGGGCACTCATGGTTGGGGCTCTAGAAAAAAGCACAAAAAGTCAGGGCATCGTGGAGGTGCGGGAATGGCTGGAACTGGAAAAAGAGCAGACCAGAAAAAAACTTTAGTTACAAAATTATATGGAAATAAATATTTCGGAAAAAAAGGTATAACAAGTAAAAAAACACAAAAAGATAAAAGAAAAAGGATAAACATTAAAGATATTGAAACAAATATTGAAAGATATATTAAAAAAGGAATTGCCAAAAAAACAGCAAAAGGGGATGGTTTTGAAGTGACTCTTAAGGATTACAAGATTCTTGGTCCAAAAAAGAAAAATTATGAATTAAGTATTAAGTTAATTATAAAAGCAAAAGAGGCTTCAAAAACAGCAATTGAAAAAGTGAAAAATGCCGGGGGAGAGATTATAATTGCTGGTAAAAATATTGCTTAATTTAATAAAAGAGATTAAAAAAACTTCAGAATGGCAAACCTGCAAAAAATATTTAAATACATTCCTGAAATAAAAAAACCTGATGAAAAGAAACTGGGTTTTAACGAGAAGGCAAAATGGACTATTATAATTCTTGTGTCTTTTTTTGTTCTCGCTAATATTCCTCTTTTTGGACTTCATGAAAATATTCTGGCGCGGTTTGAATTCCTTGCCATAGTTCTCGCCACAGATTTCGGGAGCATAATTTCTCTTGGTGTTGGTCCGATTGTTATGGCTTCTATTATCTTACAGTTACTTACTGGAGTGAAGATACTTAATATAGATATGACAACAGAGGAAGGAAAAAAATTCTTTCAAGGACTTCAGAAACTTGGAGTTCTCTTTTTTATAATTTTTGAGGCAGTTGTTTTTGTTTTAATGGGAGGGCTTTCGCCAGCCCCTGGATTTGCAGGGATTTTGATTTTCCAACTTATACTAGGAGGATTATTAATTTTTTATATGGATGAACTCTCAGTAAAATGGGGCTTTGGCTCTGGAGTAAGCTTGTTTATTGCAGCAGGGGTTTCAAGAAGGTTAATAACATCTGCTCTCCAGTTCATAGACAGTCAGGGACGAAATTGTTTGTTGAATTTTGATACTGTTCCCTGTACAGGACGTATCCTTGTTCTGATACAATCAGTAATCAACCAGTACCCTATAGAACTTTTCTCAGCAGCTGCAGCAATTATTGCGACTGCTGTGGTTTTCATGATTGTTGTCTGGGCACAATCGCTTAAAGTTGAAATCCCTTTAAGTTTTGGAAGAATTCGCGGGTATGGAGTTAAATGGCCTCTCTCATTTTTCTACGCCAGTGTTATTCCTGTTATTTTAACTGCTGCACTTGTCGCAAACATACAACTTTTTGGGGGAATTATTGATAATGCTGCAGCTCCATGCCTAACAGGAATCGAGGGGCAATGCATTGGGATAGCAAAAATTGCATCACACTTTACATTTCTTGGGAGTTTTATTAATGGTCAGCCTATTTCGGGATTTGCATTTTGGATTAACTCAACAAATCTTGTTGAACTGATTATAAGAGGCGGATTTTTACCAGTCTATTTACTTCAGGGGATAATACACATCCTCTTTTTTATGTTCTTTTCAACACTGTTCGCTGTTTTTTGGGTTAACACTTCTGGGATGGACGCAAAAAGCCAGGCACAGAAGATTCTTTCCTCAGGACTTCAGGTCTCTGGATTCAGACAGGACGAGAGGATTCTGGAAAGCATACTTAATAGATATATCCTGCCTCTAACAGTAATGGGAGGGCTTGCAGTAGGTTTACTTGCCGCAGCCACAAATCTCATGGGGGCTTTAGTTTCGGGAACAGCAATACTTCTTGTTATTATGATTACATACCAGTTTTACCAGAATATTGCACAACAACACGAAATGGATATGCATCCAATTATGAGGAAATTTGTAAAATAAATATAACTAAAGAATTTTAAAACTCAATCTTTAAAAACCGCATTCTCTTTTTTCAAAGAGGCAATAAATAATATTAAAATGGATAATGAAGGCAAAGAAATAAGTTTCAAAGGAATTTTTTTCATAATGCTTGCATCAATGCTGATTGCAATTTTCTGGGATAGTGCTCCTTTTATAAAAAACACAGCTCATTTAATTCTTGACCCGACAGCGGGATGGCTTCTTAACTGGAATCTAACAGGAGGCATGATTATCCTTATCTTCTTTATTTCCCTAGTTATGACTCTTACCCAGAAATATCTGACAGATCAAAAGACATTAAGAGAAATGAAAAAAGAACAAAAAGCCCTTCAGGAAGAGATGAAAAAATACAAGGAACATCCTGAAAAACTTATTGAATTCCAAAAAAAACAGCTTGAGTTTGTCCCTAAAATGATGAGGGTAAGCATGAGAGGAGTAGTTTACACCGCAATTCCTTTGATATTATTCTTCAGATGGTTCCGAGATTTTTTTAGTTTAATAGGGGACCCAAGCTTCTTCGGTTTTTTGAGCTGGTTCTGGTTTTATTTAATTGGCTCTATGGTTTTTAGCAGTATTTTTAGAAAAATAATGAAAGTTGCGTAAGGTTGTAATCATGAAAGATTCAATAAAAAAAGGGTTTAGTTTTGGTTTGACTTCTGGAGTTATAACTACTTTGGGTTTAATTATTGGATTATATTCTAGTACAGAATCTAAAGTTATTATTCTTGGGGGAATTTTAATTATAGCTCTTGCAGATGCTCTTTCAGACTCTATAGGGATTCACATTTCAGAAGAATCTAAAAAAAGAAATTCAAAAAAAGATATTTGGGAAGCAACATTTTCTACGTTTTTTTCGAAATTTATTTTTGCTCTGAGTTTTGCTATTCCTATTTTATTTTTTGAACTTGGTTTGGCAATGATTCTGAGTATTGTTTGGGGGTTATTGTTGATATCTATTCTTAGTTTTTACATTTCTAAAAAGAATCGTGCTTTGAAAGTAATTGTTGAGCATGTTGTTCTTACTATCTTGGTTGTTGGTGCTACTTATGGAATTGGAAGGTTTGTTAGGGCTTTTATTTATTAACCAACAATCTTAAAAATCCACTTTATTTCTCCTAGACATGAACAAACAACAACAGGAGATTATATACACCTTAGGAATGTATGAGCAGCACATAAAACAGCTCAGCCAGCAACTCCAGGCAGTTGAAGAGAATATAGTTGAGTTGAATAGTCTTATTTTTGATTTAGATGAAATCAAAAAAGGAAAAGAGATTCTTGCTCAGGTGGGAAAAGGGGTTTTTGTGAATGCTAATCTTACTTCAAATGAATTAACAGTGAATGTAGGAGAAAAAAATTTTGTGAAGAAAAATATTCCTGAAACCAAGAAATTAATTAAAGAACAACTAAGCAAATTAGAAAATGTAAAGAAAGAGCTTGAGATGAAAATTGATGAAATTGGTGGAGAGATTCAAAGGATTTTGAGTGAGATGGAAGGGAGTGAAGTTTAAGAGGGGAGATAAATACTTCTCACAAAAAATGGGTAAAATATTTAGTTAATTATTTATATCACACCTTTTAATACATCTTCATGAACAAGTTAAAATTTGATTCTCAAGGAAGATTAGTGGGTATTGATGATAAGATATTTAATCAGGAGAATAAATCAAAACCATTTTTCCCAAAAAAACTGCTTGGAAAAAGATACAATTGCCCAATTTGTGGCAGATCTATTAATCATCGAGGAAACTGTCTTGGGTGCAATATTAAAAATAAAAAGGCGGCAAAATCGTCTATAAATGATTTTTTAGTAAATAAAACAGAAAGTAATGGACATTTAGACAGATACTCTCCGCATAAATTTGATAATTCTCAAGATACTAAGTATTGGAGTTTGTATAAAAATAAGCAAAAGTTAAATCCCTTAAAGTTTTCAAATGGTAAAACACAAGAGGATGTTGTTAAGGAAGTTGTTAATC
>CAZQSV010000033.1:2537-4788 GCA_964596305.1 Candidatus Woesearchaeota archaeon | reverse complement strand
GTAACTGACTCAAGTATGCCTCCGATTTCACCGCCGCTTCTTTCTGCCTGTCCTATAAGTGTCAGTGCTCTGGAAATTGTAGGATTATTTATATCATGTGCAAAAGTCTTCAACGCCTTGCTTAGTGGGATTCCGATAGTAATCTGATTTGCCAGTTTTTTTACATGCCCACTTAAAACTCCATAGGGCTTGTTTCTTACATTAACTATTGCTTTATTTATTGGCGTTCCTGTCTTGACGCTTTCAACAAGATTTCTCGCAAATTCAAGGAACATCTCTTCTTTTTCTGCAGTTACTTTATTTTCATAAATTAATGAAAATACAAACGGGCTTACCGCTATCAGAAATCCAAGACCAAAAACAAAAAAGAAAAACCGCGTTCCCATAAGCAGCAGCGAAAGTATAATTACTGCGAAGCCAAGTCCGATTCCAGTCCAGTGAATTTTTTTTAGTTCCATTTTATCTTCTTGGTTGTTTTATGTGAAGGAATGCTAGGAAAATAATGTTTATTATTGCGACTGATAAAATCATTATAAGAGATATCATGAAAGGGCTTAGAGAAATCCCCAATCCGCTGATTCTCATCATCATTAAGAGAAGCATTAAAACCATGGGGGCTGCAATGACAATGCTGATATACATATCCATAAATGTTTCAGAGGTCTTTGATTGTTTTTCCATTTCAAGCCTGTATTCAAAGAGCAGACTTTGAGACCTTTTTTCAAAAAATTCAGGCAAATTCCCTCCGGAAGTTATCGTTGTTGCCAGTCCATTAAATAAATCAGTAAGCTTTCTGCTTGGGCTGTTGAAAGCCCTATTTCTTAGTGCTGTGACAAGGTCATAACCATAAACATTTATTTCATTTTGAATTTTTATAAACTCTTTTTCCAGAGCAGGATACTCTTTAGTTGAAGTAATTATATTAAATATTTTGCTTGGTTCTATCATTGAGCTTGAAATTGAAGACATATGTATTGTTGCAAAAGGTAGTTCTTGGTCTATTCTATTCCCTAGAGATTTCCTTTCCATCGACGGGTAAAAGTGAGTAAAAAGGAAAGTCACAGCAGGAAGAAAAAACAAGATCCATATCACTTTCGGAAGCCTTTCTAAGATGCTCTCTCCAATTACTGTGATAAAAGGAGGAGCAGCTGAAAGATTAAAGAATAGGAAAAAGATACTTATAAAAAATCCAATAATTGCAGATATAAGTGTTGTGAAAAATATAACAGAGATGTAAGCGGCAGGAACAAACTTAATATTTGATTTTACTAAATCCCTCTTTAATTCCCTAAATACCCCTTTTTTCAAAAGAGACATTGAATAATCATAAAATAAATTGCTTGAAGCTTTTACATACCTGCTTGCTTTTCTTTCCTTGACTTTCACAGCTTTTATTTCTTTCTTTCTCATTCTTTTTAAAGTAAGTTTTTCAAGAGGTCCCAATTTTAACTTCTTTTCTCTCTCTTTTGATTCAGTTTGTAGATTACCTGATTGTATTAATTTTTTTGGAATTGTTTGGGAAGAAGAAACTGATTTTTGAGGGGAATCTAACTGTAAAGGTTGTGAAGAAGTGTCTGGAAGAGGTTGGGCAAGTGGTTTAGTGATAAATATCTTTTCTGTATTATCTAATATTTTTTTTGCATTTTTATTTAATAGCTTTTCAAGAGATTCTATTTGCGAAGAAATCATGTTTTTTTCTTCAGACTTCTTAGTGCTTTTTGAATAGCTTATTAAGTTCTGAATTTCCAAAACTATCTTTTTTTGCTGTGAGATTTCCTCACCTATTTTTTCAAGTGATATATTTTCATCTATTTTCACCATTTTTCATTATTTTTTCATTTTGTGCCTGAAAGAATCTGGGAGATTTTTCTTTGCGCTTGGATTATCTTTTTTTTCATAATATTAAATGTGCCAGAATCTTTTTTTTCATAAGCTTCTTTCATCTTTTCATAAAAATTTTCGAGATCTTTTATAATCTGATTTAGAGCTGAAATATCCTCTTTTTTTATCATATTCAAAAAAAGCAATGTGCGTTATTAAATATTTTCATTTAGAAATAAGAAGTATTAAATCTGAAAATAGAAAATTATCTGAAAATTTCTATTTGTTTACTTTACCCCGTATTTTGTCAGAATCTCAGCGGGCTTTTTGTAGTATTGTGTGATTATGTCCTGAATTTTCTGAAAATCAAAAACATTGTTTTCAAAAAGTTTGTAAATTAAAAAAGTCCTTTTTCTGAATTCAGATTGAA
>CAZQSV010000033.1:0-2437 GCA_964596305.1 Candidatus Woesearchaeota archaeon | reverse complement strand
ACCTCTCCAACAATAACATAATCAGGATTTTGCCTGAAAGAACTTTTTAGCAGAGTAAAAAGGTCAATCTCTCCAACATTTCCAGCTCCTGTTGCTCCTCTAACAACTCCTGGTAGCCAGTTTTCTCTCGGAAGGTTTAGTTCACGGGTGTCTTCAATTGAAACAACTCTTGCTTCAGGAGGAATGAAAAAAGCGATAGCGTTGAGAAGAGTTGTTTTTCCAGAAGAAGTCCCTCCTGAGATTAAGATATTCATCTTATACTGGACTAAAATCCATAAATAAGCCAGCATCTCAGGGCTTAAAGTCCTGAAAGAAATTAATTGGGTAGGGGTCCATGGTGTTTTTGTGAATTTTCTGATTGTAAATGTTGGTCCTCTGGAGGTTATATCTTTTGTATAAGTTGCATTCACACGCGAACCGTCAGGAAGGCTTCCGTCAAGAATTGGAGAGGAGTAAGAAATATGTTTCCCTGCTCTTTGAGCCAGCTTCTCAACAAAACTCTCAAGTTTATCACTCTCATTAAAATAAAGATTTGTTTTTAGGCTTCTGAAAATTCTGTGAACTAGATAAACAGGGCTGCCAACACCATTACATTCAATATCTTCTACAAAGTAATCTCTAAGCATCGGGTCAATTTCATTAAATCCTAAAAAATCCCTTACCAAATAATAATATATTTTTCTGTAAGTTTCCTGACTTATATTTATTCCGAGTTCAAAGGCAATAATCTTAAATCTCTTGTCAATATATTCAAGAAGATTCTCAGTGCTCTTTTCAACAATGACATTGAAATCTATCATGTCTCTTAGTGCATTAAGAATTTCCTCCTTGTGGGCTGCTTCTGCAGCATCAAGCACAGGCTCTTCAATTTCATAAACTACTTCGTAAATTTTTGGGTTCCAGTATATATGGACAAACGCAAAAGGCGGCATGACAGAATACCTTACATCAATTTTTGTTTTATCCTTTACTCTTTTTACAGGAGGAAATGTCGGCGATAGATTCACTTTTGGTCTTTGATATTCTTGTATTGTTGTCATTTTCACTCTTTTATTTCAGTTTAACTCATATTGCTTCTATGTTTATAACTTTTTTATCTCCAACCTCTCCTTTATCAGCAATAAGTATTTTATAAGGTGTCGAAGCGCTGTTTAATTTTCTTAAATCATCAACATTATTATATTTTATGTTGTAATCATTTTCATAATCTATTGTTAAAGTGATATCATAAATTCTTGCTTTTTTCTCAGTAAATACTTCTATATTGCCAATATTGATAGTTATTCCTGGTTCGCTGTATTCATACCTGCTCTCCAACTCAAAAAAAATTTTGTCATTCTCTCCGTCTATGTTTAGTGCCCCGTTACCTATCTTTAATGTTATTACTCTCTGATTTCCTGGGCCTCCGAGATTTTTTATAATCTGGTCAATTTCTTCCAGGACACCTATTGACTGCTCTATTGTTCCCTTGTCCTGAATTTCTTCTATTTTTGGTCTTGCGAAAGTTAAGACAAGACCTATTAATGTAAAAGCAATCAGAGTATAAATCACAGTTTCAACCCAAATTTGACCTTTCTTACTCTCAAAATTATTTCTTAAAAAACTTTTTTTACTTCTTTCTGCAAGAGACCTCTTTTTTTTATTCATGATAATCTAAGTCAGAATTGGTTTTAATATTTTTTCATTTATCATTCAGACAATAAATTTTTTCTGACCATATTCCCAAATCTAGCAGCTTTCAATCTGGACCATTGAATCTGAAACATCACACTGAACTCCTTTAATCACAGGGGAAATCTGTATTATGCTTGGAGGCCCTATTAGTTCAGCACCCCTCATGTCAAGAACATATGTAAGGCCTTCATTTTTTCCAGGCAGTTTTAAATCTCCACTGCTGGGCCACATATCTAAATATTCAACTGCAGCATCATTTTTAATCCTGAGACTTTTACTGGTTCCTCCTGCTGAAATTCCTACAAGAATCTCATCAACCTCAACATCACCAATGCTTACAGAAAAAATAGTTTCTTCTAAGACAGCATCGTAGCATGTGAATCTGTCATTAAGAGTTACTTTATCATAAATTTCAAAACATGCTCCTGCTTCTCCAAGTTCACCTTCAACCATTCCTTTAACATAAACCCAAATAATAGCTATAGCAGCAACTGCAAGTGCTATCAAAATAACTGTTGCAATTATTGCTGATATCCCCTTTTTATCAGAATTTCCAAAAATTTTACTCTTTCTTTTTTCTGTAAACATTATATAAAATTAATTATTTAATTCCTCTTTAATTTTGACTCTAATTTTGACTTAATCTTCTGAAATTTACAAAAGTTCATATCCATGTCGGTCAGCACAAATATGAGTTTCTTCTGTTCCTCTTGGAGAGGTCCCTAAAAGTACAGGGATTAAAGTTATCTGGATTGGATCCTCT
>CAZQSV010000032.1:0-4927 GCA_964596305.1 Candidatus Woesearchaeota archaeon | reverse complement strand
TTTGTTCTCTATTACAATAATGTTTAAATATCCAGGATAAAGAAAAGAGATATGGCAATAGGTTTAGGAAAAAAACTTATGATGGCAGAAAAGATAGGAGAGATAAAAGGGCTCTGCAATGAGATAGGGAAGGATTCAAAAATGGAATACTTAGGAGAAGTTGAAATTAATGGAACAAATTACCTTTTCTATTGTCATGGCTGTGAAAAAGTACATGTAATAAACAGGACATGCGAAATCCCTAAATTAAGGTTTATACCTAGGTTTAAAAGTGAAAGTAACAAAAATCAGGGAGAGTATCTAATTTAAAGATTAAATAAAAAATGGCAGATAAACCAATAGTTCTTATGCCTGAAGATGTCCAGAGAATCCTTGGAAAAGATGCTCAGCGAAACAATATCATGGCTGCGCGAATGGTTTCTGAAATTGTTAAAACCACATTAGGACCTAAAGGCATGGACAAAATGCTGGTTTCTCCTACAAACGACATAATCATTACAAATGACGGAGTGACTATACTTGAAGAAATGCAGATAGAGCATCCTGCCGCGAAAATGATGGTTGAGATTGCAAAGACCCAAGAAATAGAGGTTGGTGATGGCACAACAACTGCTGTAATGATTGCCGGCAAACTTTTGGAAAATGCTGAAAAGCTTCTTGACAAAAAAATCCATCCAACTGTCATCACAAAAGGCTACAGGATTGCAGCAGACAAAGCTCAGGAAATTCTCATGGACCTTTCATTAAGAATAACAACAGAAAGCAAAGAAGACGAAGCCTTGCTAAAACAAATAGCAATGACAGCTATGACAGGAAAAGGTGCTGAAGATGCTAAGGAAAAACTTTCAGAAATAATTGTTCATGCACTTAAGCAAATATCCGGCAGGGAAAACGAAAGAAGAAAAATTGACATAAATGATATAAAAATAGAAACCTCAAAAGGCAAGGGAATAAAGGATACAGAGCTTGTACAGGGAATTGTGATTGATAAGGAAAAAGTCTCTCACGACATGCCTTCTTCTATTAAAAATTCAAAAATTGCCCTGATTGATTTTCCTCTTGAATTAAAAAATCCTGAGATTGACACAAAGATCTCTGTGACTTCACCTGAACAGCTTAATAGTTTTATAACAGAAGAAGAGCGCAGCATAAAAGAAATGATCGAAAAAGTAAAACTTTCAGGAACAAACGTAATTTTCTGCCAGAAAGGGATTGATGACTTTGCACAGTATCTTCTTGCCAAAGAGAATATTTACGCGTGTCGCAGGGTAGCACGAAGTGACATGGAAAAAATCTCAAAGGCAACAGGAGGGAAAATCATAAGCAATCTCAATGAATTAAGTCCTTTTGAACTTGGAAATGCTGATTTGGTTGAGGAAGTAAGGCATGGTGAAGATGTCCTTACATATGTAAGAGGGTGTGAAAATCCAAAAGCATTAACAATACTTATCCACGGAGGAACAGAACATGTAATTGAAGAGGTTAAAAGAGCTGTGAGGGACGGGCTTGGTGATGTCGCTTGTGTTATTGAATCAGGACTTGTGGTTCCTGGCGGCGGCGCAATAGAAATTGAACTTGCAAAAAAACTCAGGGAATTTTCCCAGGGACTTTCAGGAAGAGAGCAACTTGCTGTTGAAGAATTTGCTTCTGCCATTGAATTTGTGCCTACAACACTTGCTGAAAATGCAGGATTGGACCCGATTGACACGCTCACAGAATTAAGATCAAGACATGACTCTGGAGAAAAAAACGCAGGACTCAACCTTTTTACAAACAGGGTAGAAAACGTTCTTGAATCAAAAATCATTGAGCCGCTGAAAATCAAAAGTCAGGCAATAAACTCTGCCAGCGAAGTAGCTATAATGATTTTAAGAATTGATGATATTATTTCAGCAACAGGTCACAATAAAGAGCCTATGGGAACCATGGGAAAAATCAGGCCTGATTACGGAGGATTTTAATAGGATAAAATGAAGCACGAATCTAACTTAGTTTATTTATTAGAAGCAAACGGCGCAACAGAAAAAGACTGTAAGGAAGCAGATAATAAATTGAAAGAAAGACGCTACCTTTCAGGAAGGTATGTATATGTAGAAAAGGATATTTCTTATGAAGAACTTGTACTGCTTAATGTCCTTTTTAGAATACCAAGGAAGATACCTAAGGAACTAGATAATATAATTCGTCCTCTTAGACTTAGAGGACTTACTAATGCTTCGGTTTATACTAAGAATAACGAAAAAAGAGAAACCATTACAAAAAAGGGAGTTGATTTATTAAGCGAGATTTGTGAGAATATAGGAAAAACAACCCTAAAGGAATTCAAAGAAGATGTGGCTTATTTAAATTCTAAGATGAATAATAGAAATCAATTGCAATAGAAATATCTTTTCCGAAACATATTTAATCGCTTTCTATGATAAAGATTTATGGCACTTGATTTTGAAAAGGAAAAACTTATTGTAGAACTAAAAAAGCGAAAGCCGAAAAAAGTTCTTGTCCAGCTTGCAGAAGGTATAAAACAAAATGCTCTTGAGATATCAAAAATTATTAAGGGGCTTGGAATTGAATGCATTTTTTCAGGAGAAACATGCTGGGGTGGCTGCTCTGTTGCTGTTCAGGAAGCAAAAGAACTCGGAACTGATTTGATAGTTCACATTGGACATGCTGAATTCATTAAAACAGATTTTCCTGCCATATACATTGAAGTGAAAGATATCCTTAACTTAAAGCCACTTCTTGAAAAATCAATAAAGCTTCTTGGAAAATACAAAACAATTGGATTAAGTTATTCAATACAACACAAGCAAGATGTTGAGAACACAGTGAAATTTTATGAAAAAGAAGGAAAGAAAATTATTCTCTCAGAAAAAACAGGCAATGTTGCGCATAAAGGGCATGTTATAGGATGCCAATATAAAGGGCTTAAAGAAATCCAGAACAATGTTGATGCTTTTGTAATCATAGGAAACCAGTTTCATTCAATGGGCGCAACTCTTGCTGTAGAAAAGCCAGTAATTCTCATTGATGTTTATAATCACGACGTTAAAACAATGGCAGGACTTCGTGAAAAAATACTCAAACAAAGGCTTTTCTCAATAGAGAGATTCAAAGAAGCAAGAAAAATCGGCATAATTGTTGGAACAAAAATTGGACAGAAATTTGGTTCGCCAGAAGCTCTTCTTGAAAAACTCGGGAAAAACGAGAAAGACGCAATAATCATAACAATGGATGAAATAACGCCTGAGAAAATTATGAACTTTTACAGCATTGATGCTTTTGTCGAACTTGCATGCCCAAGAATCGCACTTGATGATTTTGCAAAATACGAAAAACCAATTCTAACAATGAGAGAAGCACTGGTCGCGCTTGGAGAAAAATCCTGGGACGAAATTCTTGAGGAAGGAATTATCTAAAAATTTTAACCCAAAGAAATCAAAAAGTATAAAAAGCTATTTTTGTGAATAATTAAGTATAAAATGATTTTAGAACAAATGGGGCTTAGTGGAATTACTTTAGTTCTTTTTGGGATACTAGCTATGTGGGAATTAATTTGGAAAGGTTTTGGTCTCTGGTATTCTGCAAGAAACAGAAACACTGCCTGGTTTATATTCATCCTAATACTAAATACTGCGGGAATCCTGCCTATAATTTATCTTCTAACACACAGAGAACAAATCAGAAAACTCAAAAAATAAAATGACAGAAGAAAAATCAATAAAAATAAAGAAAAACGATTTGTGGAAATATGCAACATTTGTTCTACTGGCAATTGTAATAATCCTCGGAGTAATATCTTTTAGAGGAGGCTACACAGGGCAGGTTATCTCTGAAGAAGAAGCTGGTGAAAATCTGGTTAACTATCTGTCTTCAGTGGGTTATACTGATTTTGAAGTGCAGAATATTCAGAATTTAGGTTCAATTTATGAGATTGATACAACTTATCAAGGCCAAGAAATTCCTTTTTATATCACAAAAGATGGTTATATCATTGGTAATTCTTTGGTTTCTATTATTCCCCAGAAAGAAGAAACAAGTTGTTATAAAAATGCAAATTGTGATTTAGAATTATCAATTGAGTTAATGGAGTCTGTTGGAATTGATTCTAATGCAGTTTTGGAATGTGTATCTACAAAAGGAGATAACTTGTTTGAAGAAGATTATAATACTGCTGTATCTAACGGTGTAACCGGTTCACCAACTTTAATGATTAACGGGGAAAAGGTAAGTGTTTCAAGGACTGCTGATGCTTACAAAAGTGCAGTGTGTTCAGCGTTTACAAATGCCCCTAAAGAATGTGAAGGTTATGAAGATTTATCTTTGAATATAATTCAAAAGGAAACTCCTGTTGCTGAATTGTATATTTGGTCTTATTGCCCTTACGGTGTAACTGCCCTGAAACCCTTTGCAGAAGTTGCATCTCTTTTAGATGATTATGCAAGTTTTAGAGTTTATCTTTATTATGCAGGTCATGGAGATTTTGAGGAACAGCAAAATAAAATCCAGGCTTGTATACAAAATTTAGGTTATGAAGAAGAATACTGGGAATATGCTCAAGATTTTGTAACAAAGATTTATCCTTCAATTACTGATTCAACTGGTTCAAGTTCTGCTGGCCAGTGTTAGAAGAATTATAAGAAACTTTTGAAAGGAACATTTTGTTTTTTATGCTTAAAATACCTATTAATTATTACAGCAATCAAGACAAGAATAAGAACGATTATGAATATTCCAAATTCAGATTTTTCTTTTAACTTTTCTTCTTCTTCTTCTTTTGAGACTTCCTTCCCTCCTTCATGTATAAATTTTAAAACCAAGTCAATATCATAATAACTCTTGATGTTTTTTAAGAAAATCCTTAAGTCATAATAGTCATCATCATTCAGGTTAAATTTTTTAGTCTCGTTAATATCCAAATTGAAAATTT
>CAZQSV010000031.1:0-5136 GCA_964596305.1 Candidatus Woesearchaeota archaeon | reverse complement strand
AAAACAAGAATATTTTTAAAGATGTATTTTGTTATATAAAAGTAAAAGAGGAAAACTATAATATGAAAAGTTGTTGTTCAAGGTTTTTATTGTCAGGGTTTTTATTTATAACCATCTTACTCTTAAATATAAACTTTATTTCTGCAGATCCTGCTTGTTATGTTGACACTGAAGCTAATTGTAATTCTAATGGAGATATTATCCTAATGCGTATTTCAGGGAGTACAAATGCTCACGGAGCTTTGGAAAGCCAGTCAAACTTTCCTAGCAGCTTAGTTGTGTGTTGCCAGGAAATTGAGGAAGGAAGTTATACCTGCACAGGCGATAATAAAATCATCGGGCTTTCTTCTGCAGGAAATGCACATTCAGAAAGACCAGAATATAATGATTACGGAAGTGATGTTTGTTATGAATTTTTTGAAAACACTGTTGCTACAACTACTAATCCAGAAGGGGATTATATTCCAATAGTTTCTTTATCATCAGGAGGAAATGCACATATTGGGGATTCTTCTGCCTATTCCCTTGTGGTATATGGCATAGTTGGTGAAGGAGGTGGTGGAAGCGGCGAATGTTCCCTTCAAGACGCTTATTGGGAAAAAGCCGGAGAAAGAATAGATGAAAATAATAATTATGTTTTAAGCGGAATAAATGTTGAGCTTGTTGTAGAAGGAACAGAATGTGATGAAGAGACAATTGATTTTACGATAACAGAAGATTCTACAAGTAATCCTGGCGGAGAGATATTAGGAGAAACATTCTTAGAAGGGAGGGCAGATCCAACATGGGAAGCTCAGTATATGGAGTTAACAGTTCCAGAGAGAAGACCTCCAAGATACTCTTTTAATGGAGAGGTATCTGGAGGAGGTAGCAGGGTTTCTGATTTATTGCTTACGGTTTATGATAATAGTGACCTAAGTGTAGATATCTGTTATGATTATACTAGTTATTTTGGAGAAGGTAATCCTGAAAATGAGGAAATATGCGATGCAGACCCTTATGATGTTGCTCCAGCCAGTGCTTCTGGTGTGGATTGCGATGCTCCTGGAATAAATTGTTCCTGTACATGGGAGAGTGATGAATGTATTTCAGCATGGACTACTCCTGATGGCACATGTTTTATTGAGAATCAGGAAATAGAAAATGAGTGTGATGAGGAGCCTGTAGGAACAATGACCTTTAGCTGGGAAGCGAGATGGGTGGGACCACTTCCTGTACCACTAGAGTGTGAACCAGATACAAAAACGATGGCATGTCCTGCTGAGATTCCACTGCCGTTCTTCGGTATTTATAATTTTGTGGCTGCGTTATTGCTTATTGCAGCAGTGTATTTTGTTTTGAGTTTTAGAAAGTTGCAGAAGAAAAAGTGAGAGTTAAGATCACTCCTTCAAAAATTTAACACATTTGTATATAAAAATAGGTGGTAAAACTATTACCAAGCCAATTAACATAAAAAATGATGAAATGCTGTCTCCGATTTCTTCCCCTTCCATATAGTAAAAATCCTTTTTTGATTATTTAAAGATTATCTCATCCCTTGACTACAGCCAAAGGCTTTAATCTGGCAACTTTCTTGCTAATTCCTAATTCATCAACAACTCTTACAACTTCTTCAATGTCTTTATAAACTTCTGGAGATTCTTCTGCCAGAGATTTCCAGCTCCCGGCTTTAACCTCAATTCCTTTTTTATTCAGCTCTTTTTTTATTTCTCTCCCTCTTAATTTTTTTAATGCTCTTGACCTGCTCATGACTCTGCCAGCTCCGTGAACAGTTGAACCAAAAGTTAATTCTTCTGCTTTTTTTGTTCCAACTAAAACATATGAAGCTGTTCCCATTGTTCCGGGAATTAAGACAGGCTGTCCGGTTTTTCTGTATGCTTCTGGGATTTCTTCTCTTTCAGGTCCAAAACTTCTGGTAGCTCCTTTCCTGTGCACACAAACTTCTTTCTTTTTCCCGTTGATAATATGTTTTTCGAACTTTGCAATATTATGGCAGACATCATATAACACATCTATTTTCACATTTGGAAAGAGATATCTCAGTTCTTCTCTTACCCAGTGGGTGATTATCTGCTTATTTGCGAAAGCGAAATTTGCAGCACAAGCCATTGCAGAAAAATAATCTTTCCCGAGTTGGCTTTTTATTGGAGCATTAATTAATTCCCTGTCAGGCAAATCTTTGAATCCATACTTTTCTTCCATTTTTTTGATATAATCTGAAGCAACCTGATGGCCTAAACCACGTGAACCGCAATGAATCATAATTACAACCTGGTCTTTTTTTAATCCAAATGCTTCAGCGATTTTTTTATCAAAAATTTCATCAACATATTGAACTTCTAAAAAATGATTTCCAGCTCCTAAAGTTCCCAATTGTCCGATTCCCCTTTTGACTGCTCTTTCTGAGACTTTACTCGCATCTGCACCACCTATGAAACCTCCTTCTTCTGTGTGTAAATAATCTTCTTTTAAACCATAACCTTTTTCCACGACATACTTTGCCCCGCCTTCTAACAATTTATCCAATTCTTTTTTTGTAATCTGGAACTTGCTCCCCCTTCCTAAGCCAGAAGGGATTTTTCTGTAAAGCGCTTCAACAATTTTTTTCTGGTCTTTTAGAATATCTTTTTTTGTTAGATTTGTCCGCAGTAATCTTACTGAGCAATTTATATCATAACCAACTCCTCCAGGACTTATTACTCCTTTGTCCATATCAAAAGCCGCGACTCCTCCTATTGGGAAGCCGTAGCCGACATGTATGTCTGTTAAACCTATGGAATATTTGAGGATTCCTGGAAGGTGAGCCACATTAGCAACTTGTTTTAAGGAATCTTCTTCAATAATCATTTTTTCAGAAACAAATATTCTCCCTGGCACTCTCATTCCTTTTTCTATTGGCAATTCATATTGATATTTTCCAACTTTTTTTAATCTTTTCTTGTACATTTTAATATATCTGGAATGATCTTAAGTTTTTTTAGTTTCATTTTAAACATCTACTATAACCTGTGCAATCCAACGCCCTTTTTCCTGTTTAACAAACATCTCGTTGTAAGTTATTGCTTTTATATGCTCATTAATTTGATAATTTTCTGCACTATCTCCTAAAACTTCTGCTTTTAATTTTAAATCTTCTTGGATATTAATATTTTTTATTTCTGAAAGAACAAATCTCTCACTATCAAATAAAATCAAAAATTCTTCCAGAAAATTATACAATAAAGATTCATAATCCTTTCCTTTTGCAATAATATTCTTTTTGATTTTTTTTCTTATTTTTTTATCTTCCACTAAAATTTTTTTTAAGGCCAGAGCAGAATTTTCAAAAACTTCTTCCGGATTTTTTCCGTATGCTTGAAATTTTATATCTGCTGTATGAGGCAGGAACTTGAATTTCCCGTTTTTCATTTTATGATTTAAGAAATAAATAATAGTTTATTAAATTACCCCTCTTTTTTCTAGCCTAATCTTAAGAATGTAATTCTGAACAAAAAAGCTTTATTTGTCTGGGATTAAATGTACTGGTTGTTGAAGTTATCACCACAGACTGCGTATAAATATTTTCTTCTTTTAATTCAAACTCGTTTATTTTTTCATCACTTAAAACACACTCGTTTGCAGGATCACATATTTTTGCGACACACTCAAGCCATGAAGGTTTTCTTTCTTCAATTCTCTCTTTTACAGATGATGGGAATTCGTCGTCGTCCCAATCAATTTCTCCGTTTGTGTCAACAATGACCTGCCTTAATATATCATCCAGTTGTATATCTCTTAAAATTAAAATTCCAGCATTACTGATTCTTTCTTCATAATTTTCTTCTCTTACATTAGACCTCTCAACTATTAGGATAATTATAACTGCAACTAATAAAATTGCAAGAAAAGCTTCAACTATTTTTACCCAGCCTTTTTTATCTTTAACTTTTTTTGACATCTTTTTTATAACTTTTACCAAACTTTTATTCTTAAAACACCTATCTCAATTTTAGCACCATCTGTCACATATTTTACAGGGAATTCTTCAGCAAAAATACTCGTTCTTACAGAGGGATCAACAGTGGAAACACTTTCCCCGCCAGCATAAGTAAAATCAAGCCCGAACTCGCTTCCTGCAGGCACGTTTAAATCCTGCTTCAGGTCCTGATAATAGCTTTCATGTCTTCCAATAATCTCAAGTATTTTTGTCTCAAAAGTTTCATTGGTTGTTTTTATAAGACCAAGATTATACTCTGTAAGACATGGACTTGTTAAACCTTCTTCTATAGCGCTGAATTCATCTGACCCATAAACTTTAAAAAAAGTGTCAGATGAATCTTCCCTTTCCATATACAAATCCTGACTGTCCTTCTTTGCCGTGATAGTATTTCCATTTTCATCTAAAATAATAATTCCCTCTCCCATCCCTGTAATATCAAAAAAATTATACAGGTCTGCACAGGTTTGCTGTTGGGTTTCAACAAATATTGAAGTTGTTGTCAGTTCTGCAGAGACCATTTCAATAATTTTTTCTTTTAAAGTATCAAGGACAGCACGTTTGCTTTCTGTTGTCAGTGCCGGTTTAATCATTAAATAAAAGAACATGACAAATGTGACAAAAATCACAAACGACAGAACAATTCCCACATGCGAGCCTTTTTTATTTATCATTTAAATTACCTTTTTTCATTAAAAAATTATTTTTAATTTACCCTCCAAAGATTATATTTGCTATTGTTGAAATGAAGAAAGCAATTATTACGAGTATGAAAGAGTGTCTTACGCCTGATTTGATGCTCCCTTCTGCAAGTTTTCCGATTACTAATCCTGTAAAAAAACCTTGCACTAACAAAAGATAAATGAAAGAGGATGTTACTTCTTCTGGATCCAGAGGCTCAGCTGCTCCTCCAAACCCTCCAATCCCTACCTCGCCTATTCCTTCTCCTGAAGGCGCAATGCCCACAAGGGATGGTAGTATCTGGAACTGAAGAACAAGGATTATAACAATAAAAACAAGGAAAATTATGTAACCCTGAATAATCATGGAAGAGATATCTGCCTTTCTTTCTTTTCTAAGCTTATCAACCATGCTTACAGCTTCGGTAACTGACTCAAGTATGCCTCCGATTTCACCGCCGCTTCTTTCTGCCTGTCCTA
>CAZQSV010000030.1:0-5327 GCA_964596305.1 Candidatus Woesearchaeota archaeon | reverse complement strand
CTGTCATTTTTTAAGAGTAACAAGAACGAAAGGTTTAAATACTTGCACATATTCTAATAATTATCACCTCTTTTTCCCAGGATAGAGGTCTTAGGCTGCTGTTTGTTGCTTAAGACATCTATCCCAGGGTTCATATTAAACACATTAAAACCTTGGTAATTAATGTTTAGGTGATATAATCTAGATATACCAAAGATAGAGGAGAGAACTTAATTGACACTGCTCTTAGGTTTATAATCATAAATTAAAAAATTTGCGGGCTTAATAAATTAATTTTTAGAATTAATTTGCCCATTTAAATTCATAAAAACTACTGAGTTTTTGTTTCTTCAGGTTTCTTCTTGCTTGCAAATTCGCTGTAATGGCATTTGCCGCAGTAAAGCCTTCCGTTAGAATTCATTAAAAAAATTCCTGGTCCGCATCTGGGGCAGAATCTTTCTTTTACTAGCTTACCACCTTCTATTTTGTATTTTTTATATTTCTTACTGGTTGGTTTGTTCTTATGCGGCTTTTTTCCTTTTTTTATTATTTTTCTTGGCATTTTATTGTGGCTCTTGGTTGTTTTCTTCTTTCTTTTCCTCTTCCTTTGGTCCCTCTTCTATCTCTTCCTCTTTTTTCTCTTCCTTAACTTCTTCTGGCTTTTTTTCCTGCTCTTGTTTTGTCTCTTCTTTCTTTTCTGGCTGCGACTGAGTTTCTTCTGCAGGCTTTTCTTCAACTGCTGATTTTTCAGTCTCAACATCTTTTTTCTTTTTTAATTCAATGCTGTCTTTTTCCTCTTTTGAAGAGTAGATATTTGCTTCAATATCAAAAATCCTTGCACCAAATTTTCCTTTAATCTGTTTTATTTTTATGTTCTCAGAAGGAACTGAAAATTTCTCAGAAAGCAGTTTTGTCATGTCTGGTCTGCTTGGTGTTGCATTTGACTCTACAACCCCTTTGACCTCTCTCCGATTAAAAAGTTTGTTTTCTTTCTCTTCAGTTATTTTTAATTCCATTTTAAATTTTTGAGATAACAATAAATTTATTTATCTGGTTTTAATTGCAAAATTCCCTTTTTCTTTGAGGTTAAGTTTTTTTGCTATTTCTGATTTCTCAGGATTAGATACAAAAATTCTTCCTTTAAAGCTCTCGGTAACTTCCCCAGATCCGCAGTTAGAACATTTTTCTCCTTCAAATATTCTTTTGCAAATTTTACATGCTTTTTTCTTTGTCATTTTATTTCTTCTTTCCTCCCTTAGCTCCTTTACCCCCTTTAGCTGGTCTCAATGCCTTTTGAATTTCTTTTTCTTTTTTGAGCTGGTCTTCTTTTATCCATTCAAGCTTTCCAAGTCCTGGCTGCCTCATTGTTAAACCGATTTTTGTTTCGCTTCCTTTATGACTTATAGCAACAATTCTTGCAAGGCACAAATCACCCTGTTTCAGGCTTCTCTTAGAAGATTTTCCTGTCAGAGTATTTGTCTTGCTAAAACTTACGTAATCTTCCATTGTCTGACTGATGTGAATCATTCCCCTCATAATCCCCATATTCATGAACGCACCAAAACTAGCAATTTCAGAGACTATACCACAAACAATTTCATGTATCTCTGGCTTCCACACAAGAAGCCTAAATTTTGTATTGTAATATGCTGCTCCGTCGCCAGGAATTATAATGCCTTCCCCAACCTCGGCCACGTCAACAACAGTTATTACCTTTCCAAGTTCCTTATGATAGTAATCTGCATAAGTCTCTTTTAACTGCTTCTCAACAGCCTCTAAAGTGGGCAAGCCAAACAACTTAGGTTCAACCCTTATATAGTCCTCCACATCTGTTAAATAGAACATTTTAAAGAGAGTGAAAATTGGTTTTTAAAGCTTATTGATTTTCCTAATTATTCCCAAAAGTCTAAATTATTTTAAGTCTCTTTCTCCCTCTAATTAAAAGGATTGGTCTTTTTATTTTGTACTTAAGTTCTTTATCAAGTGTTGCTATTATCGTCTCCTTATCTTTTTTTGCAAGCTTGACAAGTCCTTTATCCACATTTTTCATTCCAAGCTTTATTTTTTTAAACTGATTTTTCTCGATTATCTTTAATGCCAAATAAGCATTGTTTCTTAAGTGAAGTTTATCGCCGCTTCTCTGGAGTTTTTTCAACTCAGCAATGACTTCCTCGGGAATTACAATCTCAAAACCCATAAATTTTACTTCGTCAAAAAAATAAATTTTCTGTTTTACACATGTCAGAATAAAATTCGTGTCAAGGACAGCTTTTTTCATAAATTAAATAAAAAAAGAGAATATAAAAAGTTAACATTTATTAACTAATTTCTCTAATAGGTTTCATGCATGAAAGAGAGAACATTCTGAGAATTTTCCAAGGAACAAAAGAGGCTGTTGCCAGGGAAGATTCTGCAAAGATTAAAGAGCTGAGCAATCAGACGACAAACTCTGCCGCCTTGATGCACGATCCGGACAACATTGCCGCAGCAGTCATTGTTTATTCTTTAAGCAAAATTATTGAAAGGCAGGACTACAAAAAACTTCCTGGATGGGATAAGTTTTATAAGATTTATCTTGAATCTATTGATAAGATAATAAACGCTCTAAAAGAAGGAAATGATGAAGGCTACAAAGAAGGCATAAAAGAAATAAGAGAAGGCATAAATAAATTGTCCGGGAAACTAAAAGATCGAATTCAAGATGTATTCAGAGATGCCAGCATAAATAAGGCTTCCCGAATTTACGAGCACGGAATATCTATGGAAAGAACTGCTAAGCTATTGGGGATAACTCTTTACGAACTCGCAAGCTATGCCGGCGAAAAAGAGCATCCTGAGATTTCTAAAACAAAAGAAATTGATGTCAAAACCAGAATTAAAACTGCAATGGAGATTTTTGGATGAAAAATAAAATGACATCAAAAGCAATCATCTTTGATTCAGGAGTTTTGATAAGTTTTTCTATGAACGGAATTACAGATATAATAAAAAATCTGAAGAGCGTCTTTGAAGGGAAATTTTTGATAACATTTGAAATAAAAAAAGAAGTTATCGATACTCCGCTGAAAATAAGAAGATTCAAACTTGAAGCCCTGAAAATGAAAAAGCTACTTGAAGAAGGAATAATTGAAATGCCTTCTTCCCTTGGAATAAAAGATTCTGAGATAACTCAAAGAACAAATAAGATTATGGATATCACAAACAGCCTGTTTAAAGGAAGTGGAAGAGACATACATTTAATAGATTCTGGTGAAGCCTCTTGTCTTGCGCTAGGGGAGATACTTAATAAAAAGGGCATAAAAAATGTAATTGCGGTTGATGAAAGAACCATGAGATCTTTAGTTGAGAGTCCTGAGAATTTAAGAAAATTTTTGGAAAAAAAGCTTCATGTTAAGATTTCCATCAGAAAAGAAAACCTAGATTTTTTAAAAAAATTCAGGATAATAAGATCTCCTGAACTAATTTATGTAGCATATAAAAAAGGACTTATCAAATTAAAAGAGGGTTCAGCGCTTGATGCGCTTCTTTATGCTGTTAAATACAAAGGTGCTTCTATTTCTAACATGGAGATTGAAGAAATGAAAAAGCTCGCAGAGTAAAAGCAATAAAAAGAAAAGTCTTAAAACCAAATATTTCTTGTAATGGATAAGGGTGCGTAGGTAAATGGTATACCGGGCGGTTCCAGCCCGTCAGTCGGGGGTTCGATTCCCTCCGTGCCCATCGAAACCTGTTTAATTAAAATAGAATTAAAAAAGTTTATTAATGAGCTTTCATTTTATTAAGGATGGATAAAGACTTAAGTAAAAAAATGTCTGCTTTGGATCCCTTATTTAAAAAAAGAGTTGAAGAATTATTCAAACTTATTAACGAATCTGTTTCCAATTTGTATGACGCCGCAATTCATGACGAGAAAACCGGACTTTACAACAACAAATTCTTTGAAAATATTTTAGACATGGAAATAGAGAAAGCAGGAAGGAACGAAGAAAAACTCTGCTTGCTCATGATTGACATAGATTTCTTTAAGAAAGTAAATGATACTTATGGGCATTTGAAGGCTGATGAACTTCTCAAAAAACTGGCAAAAGTTATAAAAAAACAAACCAGAAAATCAGACATTGCTGCGAGGTTTGGGGGGGAAGAGTTTTTCATAATTCTTCCAGGAACAACTTTGAAAAAAGCTAAGGGATTAGTTTCGAGGCTGAGAAAAGCAATAAAATCAAACAAGACCTTAAAAAAATACGGGATAACTGTCTCTGGAGGATTGACTGAGTTTAAGAAAGGAGACACAAAAAAAAGTTTCGAGAAAAGAGCGGACAAAGCACTTTACAAAGCAAAAAACTCTGGAAGAGATAAGATTATTGCTGTGAAATAATTTTGAAGTTGTTTAATTAAAAAGTTCTTCTAATTCTCTTCTTGTGATTCTTCCGTGTAAATAGGCCCTTATACCAGAAGCTGGCTCCACAGGGACTATTTGATTAGATATTATCTCAAGATTTTTCCCTCTATATTTTAGAATGATACAAAGATTTTTGTTTATAGTGTAGTGGGTTTTATTTTTGTGTAGTATTCCAATAGGAACAATAAGGCCTTTCTTATTTTCTTCAAAAATTATGTCATAAATGCAGGCATAACTTTTCCCAAATTTGCCTACATTGTGTAATTTACCTTCCTTATGCAGTTTCCTGTACAGTCTGTCTTCCTCGTGCAGTTCTTTGTATATCTTTTTTAAAATACGCTGTTTCATTTTCCCTGACCCCTTTATATTAAAATCTAAGATTCATAAATTTATAAAATTGATGATATTAAATAGAATAAAAAAGAAAAAATCCATGTATTTTATATCTTCCAACCAACCAAAGAAGGTCCTTTTTTTGATTGAGGAGATTTTCTTAGATCTTTTGTCTCCTTAATTTTTTTTGTAATCACTATCGCTATTACCAATATCAAAAGAACAATTAACCATGCAAAATTCCATTCATTAATTTTTTCCTCTATGATGTTATTTTCTTCTTTTTCATCAATATCTAGAACACACGTCTGAAATTCAACTGGCTTATCTTCTCTTGGCTCACACCAGTTTTCAGGATAACTACATATTCTTGTTTGAATATTATCAACACATTCACCCCATTCTGAACAGTTCCACTGAGTTGTACATGCCCCACTGCCACCTCTATTCCCGCCTCCTTCTTCCTCAATCAACCAGCTGAACTCCAGGAAAACATTATTTGTGAGACCTTCTGTCTTATGTTTGGTTTCATAACCTGATTTTGAGGCACTAATTTCATAACTTGTAAAATATGTCCTGCCTAACGAAGTTTGGTAATACTCATCAACTGTCTGCC
>CAZQSV010000029.1:0-5579 GCA_964596305.1 Candidatus Woesearchaeota archaeon | reverse complement strand
CGCCTGTTGTAAAATTAGCTATATGTTGTGATATGTTTGAAGCATTTAGTTGGTAAACATGGCTATCGTCACTTCCAATATAAACATAACCGTTAGCTACTGCTGGGGAAGAAGATCTTATCTGACCGCCTGTTGTGAAATTAGCTATGTGTTGTGAAACATTAGAAGCATTTAGCTGATAAACATTGTTATCATAAGCCCCAATATAAACATAACCGTTAGCTACTGCTGGGGAAGAAGTAAGTATAAACCCCGGAAGAGAAATATTTGCGAAGAGTTTGGATATATTCTCAGGATAATGGTTTGTAGTATAACCTGTACCGTTTGGATTATTACCAAACTGTAACCAGTTCTCTTCTGGGAAATGTTCATAAAAAGAAACATTTAAAGTAGCACTATCTGCATCAGTCACTGTAACATTTAATATAGGATTAGTTTCTATAACTGTGGCACCGTCTGATGGATAGTTCGGAGAAGATGGCGAATTTGGTGCAACAGCAAAAACAAACCACATAAAAAAAATTAAAGTCAGAACAGTAATTACAGAACTGAACAAAAATTTTTTATCCATTTAACCTCTTTTTTTCATTCTTCATCTTTTTATTTTAAAGAAGGTTTTATCTATTTAAATATTTTGTTTTAAATTTTTATTTTCAAGAAGAGATAAAAAAGAAGAAAAAATAATCTAAATATTTTACGTCTTCCAACCAACCAAAGAATGTTTTTCTTTTAATTGAGGAGACTTTTTTAGATCTTTTGTCTCCTTAATTTTTTTTGTGATCATTATTGCTATTACCAGTATCAACAGAATAATCAGCCACCACATAAAACCTTTTCTGCTTTTTTCTTCTGGAGGTAAATCTTCTTCTGTTATGTTATTTTCTTCTTCTGTTCCATTTATTTCTTCTTTTGATTCCTCTTCTTCTGTTACATTTGCTATGCTTTTAAAAGAAGATCCTCTACTACCATCATTACTTGATGGCTGAGTAGGATATATTTCTTCTTGCCCAAAAGATACAGAAGGTTCTGGTGAAACATAGCTTTTCACAAGCACTTTTTTTGGATAGTTTATTGTTGTATAACCATGATTGTTATACAAATCAATTATTTCCTCCTCGCTTATAACTTCACTGTAAACTTGAATTTCATCAATTAGTCCTTTAAACCACTGTCTGCTCCAATTTTCAGGATCATTAGCTTCTGTAACAGAATCTTTACCTATCCTGGATTGTAAATAACAGTCCTCTGAAGTGCAATCGTAAGCTAGAGATACTGGGTCTGGACCATTATGACTAGCAGGAGATTCATTTGCTTCCACTCCATTAATATATAATCTAGCTGTTCCGTTTCCCTGAGTTGCTACAAAATGATACCAATTGTCAGGAGGAGTAGAATTATCTGATGAATTCACAGAGATACAACCTTGATCATTATTGCAGGGGGTAAATTTCATAATATGAGGCCTAGTTGCATCTTCTTCTGTCCATTTGATACTAAAGTTCCAGCCTCCATTTCCACTTAAGTCTATTAATGTCTGCTCGTTGTATCCTCCAGGATCCCCATTATCCCCTTGAGGGTAAAACCAACCAACTATACTATAATTATCACCATTGCTCAAATTGTAAGGCAAACCAGTTTCAGAATTCCAATACAAAATTTCATTATCAAGAAAGATATGGCTAGTGTTCCCGTCAAAACTCAAGCACTGCCCATACTTGCAATTAGCTGTTGTCCATACTGGTCCTTGCTGATGGCAACTAATATTATTACACAATATTCCATCATATCCCCAGCCAGAAGAATCTATAATAACTGGAAGAGTATTATTTACGAAACCAGAATCTCCATACAAGTAAATCCTGTCATTATACCAGTCCATTGCTCCGTAGCGAGAAAAAACAATTTTAGCATCATCATGATAATTTCTTACTATTTGTTCCCCACCAGCATCAGAATTAGCAAGAATCACTCTTTCTCTTGACCATGTTTCACCAGCATCATCACTAACCCATTTCTCAATACTTCCTCCCACTAATCCACTTCCTGCTAATTCATTTAGGTATTCTTCAGAAGGCAAACCTTTTGGGGTTCCCGTAGTTAAATAAGCTTCTATCTCACCAGAGGAGACTACATTTAGAGCATTAGAATCAAATATATTTGCAGCATTAGCACCTATATCCCTAACCTCCCAAGAAGTTCCGTTCCATTTAGCAGATTTGTGGAAATAACTACCTCCCCCATCGTTACATGATCCAGCTAGAAAGATAAGATAAGGATTATTATTTTCATCTACATCTACTCTTACATTATTAGTGCAGTTTGTGCTTGAATTGTAGACAATAATGGTATTTGACTGGTCAGCATATGTTTTGTTCAAAGGAATAGATATTTGAGTGCCATTAACATCTCTCCATATCCTATTTGTATCCATATACATATAGTATATATTTATTCTATCATAATCGCTAGTTAGGTTTTCATTAATTAAAACAGCACTCAGGTGAATTGTATCATTATCTCCTTCTACAAAACTAGCATACCATCCATAGTTAATATCTTCTGGTTCTGTTCCAAAAGTATTTCCATATAAGACTGATGTAGCACTGCTCCAGTTTTCACCTCCATCAGATGAAGTACGATAATCCCAATCTTCAGTGTGCCCCCCACCATTTCCATTAGCCCTATAGAAGAAATAAATAGCTCCGCTCGAGTTCTCAAAAATCTGAGGATATGTATGGATATCCTCCAAAGGGGAGATAGTTTCCCATAAACTGATATCTTCAGGATTTGTTGATTTTTTATGATATAACCAATAAGCATGTGCTGTACTCACAACATGGATATAGCCGTTTTGATCCACTAATAAAGAAGGAGTTCCGTGATCATCAGCTAAATTCTCTGGACGATGATCATCAACTTTTACAGAATCAGACCATTCACTGCTTGAATGATTATACGCCATTATATAAGCATCAGCTTCTGGTCCAAGGTAAGTAATATATGTAACATTATTATAATACTGAGCTGCTTGTTGATGCATATCATGTGTAGTACATTCTAGACCACCCTCAGCGATAAAATAATCAGTTGTACTGTTTCCTCCTTCTTCAAAATGCCAGCTTGCTCTTATGTCATCCATCACTCTTATAAAAGTATCATTAACATTGCTGGTTGAACTTAGATCAGAATTCCCATAATACATATACACTGTTGTGTTTGTATTATTTTCCAAAAAAGAGACATTTATCCAAATTATTGTTTCTTGAGCTGTTGAATCCCATGACTCAATCCAATAAAACAAAGGTATTTCCTCTCCATCTGTTAAATTATAATAATTAAATCTTATATCATCACCATCATTTGTCCAGTCAAAGTGAGAACCCGTATTTGAAGAGTTTAATTCTAATCTAACTTGATAGTTTGTCTGGTTTTCTGCCGTATTTTGTATTAGAATTATTTGTTTATAAGACGAGCCTAAATAATAAGAAGAATAAGCTGTAAGACTTAAAGAAGGAAAATGAAAGTAATAATTACCTAATGAATATAAAAAAACAAAAGAGCATACAATTATTAGTATCAAAAAATGTCTCCTCCTCTTTTTTAGTCCTTCCATTTTGTTATTAATCTGAACTAATAGAATACTTATCTTATAAATTTTTATGAGAATCATAGGAGAGATATAAATATAAATTATACCTTTTAGACACATATAAAAATAATCGAAAAAATCAGAGGTTTTTATCAAAGAGAGCTATAGTGAATAAAATTTCTATCCGAAACCAATTCCAATTAAATTAGGGTTGATTAATAAAATTAATCCAAGCAGAATCATTATTAGGCCGCCAATAAATTTTATCGCCTGCATTTGCCTTTTGCTTATTTGCTTGCCTTTGAAAGTGAATCCAAAAAGAGTAATTATCACAAGGAGGGGGATTATATATATTAAACCATAGAAGAACAAATACAGGTAATAAAAAAAGCTATTTGCCAGCATTTTCCCGGTTAAGATTCCAGTGTAAATAATCGGGAAACCAGCTGTGCAGGGCAACTCCACTAATGATGCAAAAGCAGCCAAACTAATAGATGCTAAAATCAAGGTTAGCATAGAACCATTAACAATTATCTCCCTCATTCTTTTCAGTCTTTTTAACAAAGGATTTTTATGTTGTTCTTGTATCATTAATGTTACTCCTTTCCTAAATGCAATTAATTCTTTGCAATTGATTAAACCAGCTGTCAAGGCAATCAAAGCAATCCCTATTCTCAAAGGAGTAATAAAACCAAAATACTTGAAAATGTTCAGCCATATTGCCATGAACAGAAAATAAATCACAAAGACCACAAATATGAAAGTGTAACCAATAGCATAAATCCTTTTTCTTGAATGTGAAGCAGAAACAAGCAATCCAAGCAATACAGTAAGCACGAACAAATTACAGGGATTGAATCCGTCAATTAAAGCAATAAAGAAAGTAAATAAAGGTAAAGGCAAACTATAGCCTAATCTCTCTAAGGACTCTGGAGAAACACTCTTGGCAAAAATGAAAAAACCAATCAGGAACAATAATGAACCCCCTATAATAAGGTAATTTTTCTTCTTCTCAGTCAGGCAAATGCATGTACATTTTTTTACATTCTTAAATTTGTAGATAAAAAATAAAATTATGGTCAGAATCACCAAAATCAAAGTACAGGGCCATGATTTCCAGAATGGTTGGGTTACAGGATTTACTCCTCCGTTATTGTTATTGCCTTGTGATTCCTTATTCCACTCCAAAACCCAATCATCCACTTTTACAGCATTAGAGAATTCAATTTTTCCGCCAGAAATTAAAATTGGCTCTGGCTCTATCTTCTCAAAGTCATAATCTTCTAAGAAAGTAGAAAGATTTTCAGTAGTCAAAATCTCTTTTAATAAGTCATTGTTTCCGCTATCTCCTGAAATTAGAACTCTGTCTTTTGTCCAGATTTTTATTTTTCCAGGCAAATTTGTCAAGTCCAAGTTCTCAAAACTAACAGAAGTTCCATCAGGCATAGGAAAATCATTTGAATCCAAATCTTCAATTATTTCATTAGAATCCAAAACCTGGAACCGCCCCAGACCAAGCTGATTTTTGTTAAAAATTATAAAAGGAACACCTGCCCTTGTAGTTGGGATATAAGATTCAAAATATTGATTAGCTGTGCCCTGATTACTTGATCTTAAACCATAAATTTCATATTCAAATATAATTAAATCAGGATATGTTGTGGTATATTCAGATAACAAAGCAGGATCTGTAAAAGCACAGTTTGGACAACCAATACCAGTTATATAAACAGCGCATATCGGTTCATCAGATTCTTGTGCTAAAACACTATTCATAGAAATTAGAAATAAAAACAAGATTATTCCTATACTCAAAAGTTTATTCTCTATTTTCATAAAATTACCTCAGATGAAACGATTTATATAAGTTTGTTTCAAATTTTGAAATAGGAAAGAATATTAGATTTTTATAAATTTATTCGACCAAAACTTTCCTTAATTCTTCTTCTAATTCAATAATATTAGTCATTCCATGAGGTTTTTTTGTTAT
>CAZQSV010000028.1:0-5748 GCA_964596305.1 Candidatus Woesearchaeota archaeon | reverse complement strand
TTAGAAAGGCACATGAAAGTGCGAGCATTCATGTTCATGATTTAGGAACTTTAGGCGCATATTGTGTAGGGTGGGATTTGAAAGATTTGTTAATAACTGGATTTAGAGGTGTTAAAGGAAAAGTTGCATCAAAACCACCTAAACATCTTAGAACAGCCTTGGGGCAGATTGTAAACTTTTTTTACACTCTTCAGGGGGAAAGTGCAGGTGCTCAGGCATTTTCAAATTTTGACACATTATTAGCCCCTTTTATAAGATACGATAATTTAACCTATGAAGAAGTAAAACAAGCACTTCAGGAATTTCTTTTTAATCTAGCTGTTCCTACAAGGGTGGGGTTCCAAACACCATTCACAAATTTAACAATGGACCTGAAAGTCCCGTCTTATATGGCTGATGAACCCGTTATCATAGGAGGAAAACTCCAGAAAGAGACATACAAAGAATTTCGGATAGAGATGAACATGATAAACAAGGCATTTGCTGAATGTATGTTGGAAGGAGATGCGGAGGGGAGGGTTTTCACATTCCCTATTCCAACTTATAATATCACAAAAGACTTTGACTGGGATGATCCAGAGTATGATATGATTTGGGAAATGACAGCTAAGTATGGAATCCCATATTTCTCTAATTTTATAAATTCAGACATGAACCCAGAGGATGCAAGAAGTATGTGTTGCCGATTACGTTTAGACCAAACAGAATTAAGAAAAAGGGGGGGAGGCTTGTTTGGAGCTAATCCTTTAACAGGAAGCATAGGTGTTGTAACAATAAATATGCCAAGATTAGGTTTCACATCAATTGATGAAGAAGATTTTTTCAATAAACTTGAAGAGTTAATGGAACTTGCAAAAGAAAGTTTAGAGATAAAAAGAAGAAATCTTGAAGGTTTCACAGAAAAAGGGCTTTACCCTTACTCAAAATTTTATCTGGGAAAAATTTATCAAAAATTTGGTGAATATTGGAAGAACCATTTTTCCACAATTGGGTTGTTAGGCATGAATGAAGGTGTTATGAATTTTATGCCTGGAGAAAATATCGGAAGTGAAAAAGGAAGAGAATTTTCAATAAGAGTACTGGATTTTATGAGAAAAAAACTTGAAGAATACCAAAATGAAACAGGAAATATTTACAATCTCGAGGCAACCCCTGGAGAGGGAGCGACCTATAGATTCGCAAGAACAGACAAAAAAAGATTTGGCAGAATCATCGTTGCTAATGAATCAGCAGTAAGGAGTGGAAAAAGCAAGCCTTATTATACAAACTCAACACAGCTTCCTGTAAATTATACAACAGACTTATTTGAAGCCCTTGAGTTACAGGACGCGTTGCAAACAAAGTATACTGGCGGAACTGTTTTCCATTGTTTTGTTGGAGAAAGGTTAAATAAAGAAGGAGTAAAGGCATTAGTAAAAAAAATTGCTGAAAACTTTAGTCTGCCTTACTTTACAATATCGCCTGTTTTTTCAGTTTGCCCAGTTCACGGTTACATAGCCGGAGAGCATTTTTATTGCCCTAAATGCGATTCTGAGCATGGAATTATAAGAGATGCAGAAAGAAATATTATCAAAAGACAAACTGAACTTAAACAAAATATTCAAATAAAAAACTAAAAAATGGAAATGTTTGAGGAAAATAGGACTGAAGAGAGGATTGAAGAACAGGAAAAAAAGAAAGAAGAAGCTTTTCAAGGAACCAAATGTGAAGTTTTTTCGCGGGTTGTTGGTTATATAAGACCTGTTAGTCAATGGAATGAAGGCAAAGAGGCTGAATTCAAAGACAGAAAAAATTTTGAAATTTCCTAAGAAGATCGTTTAATTAAAATGAAGATATGCGGACTTCAAAAAACGACCCTAATAGATTATCCTGGAAAGATAGCATGCACAATATTTTTATATGGCTGCAATTTCAGATGCGGTTTCTGCCACAATCCTGAGCTAGTTACTGAAGAAAATGAAAACATTTTCTCTGAAGAGGAAATCCTCGGTTTTTTGGAAAAAAGAAAAAAATATCTTGAAGGTATCTGCATAACAGGAGGCGAGCCTACACTTTCCTTAAATAAAGAATTTCTAAGAAAAATAAAAAATTTAGGTTATTTAATCAAAATTGATACAAATGGTAGCCTTCCTGAAAAACTTAAAGAGATAATTGATGAGAATCTTGTTGATTTTGTTGCAATGGATGTAAAAGCGAGCAAAGAAAATTATAAGAAGATTACAAATTCTGGAATCTCTCCAGAAAAAATTGAAGAAAGCATAAAATTAATCTCAGAATTAAAGGATTATGAATTCAGGACTACTGTAATTGAAGGTATTCACGACATTGAAGAAATGAAGAAGATTGCTGAATGGCTGAATAAGCTAATAGGAAAGCCAAAGAAATATTCTCTTCAAGCATTCAAGAATAGCGGAAAAGTTCTAAGTGAGGAGTTTGAAAATAAAAAGGATACCAGCGAAAAATTCATGAGAGAGATTAAAGAAGCGATAAAAGATAACTTTGACGAAGTAGAAATCAGAGTATAATAATTTTTAAAAAGAATGTTGGGGAATTTAATATATGAATGAAAAGAGACCTTCCTGGGACGAGTATTTTATGGGGATTGCTTTCTTGACAGCTACAAGAGCAAGTTGTAATTATGTTAAGGCAGGTGCTGTAATTGTAAAAAATAAAAGAATAATTGCAACGGGTTATAATGGTGCTCCATCTGGAATAGAAAATTGCTTGGAAAGGGGATGCAGGAAAGAAAGAATGAGAATAGACTTTGAAACAAAAAATTCTGGCCATTGCATTGGAGAACATGCTGAAAGAAATGCCCTATTACAGATTTCTAGTGAGAGAGCAAAAGGATCTACAATATATTCTGTAACATTACCCTGTTCAGATTGTGCTAAACAAATTGCTGGAGCAGGAATAGAAAGAGTAGTTTGGTTTAAAATTTACAAAGAACCTCTTAATATAGTTTATGAAATTTTTAAGGAAAAAGATATTAAATTAGAAAAAATAGATTTAGATTTAAAGAAAATTAATTATTTTTTAGAGAGGGTTATACAATGACAATAAAATATGGTAATAAGGAATATGTAACAGATAATGATTTAAAAGTTAATATTTTGGGTTTTTGGCCAAGAGTTGATATTAAAAATAAAAAATTAAAAGAAATTTTTAAAGAGAGATTCGGAAAAAGTTTTTTAGGGGGGGATGAACTTGTTGCATATTCTCAATCATTGGTTTCTCATGGGATGAAGTTTGAAAAATTAGAAGAAGAGATTTTAGAGAATATAGAGAATCCTGAAAATAAAGAATTTGAAGAGATTTTATTTAACAAAACTGCAACAGGAATTGGAAGAGGACATTCTTTAGGAGGGCTTTCCGGAGTTGTCTTGGGAGTTCATGGAACAAAAATGATTGATTCTGGATTAACTGGTTTATGCGCTTCCCGTTCCTTAGTTACAAGTTCAAGAAGAAGAGAAACAAATGCAGGGGAAATTGCTATTCCTGAAACATTAAGAAAGAGCCCTAATTTATTAAAAGAATATATGCAAATCTCAGAAGAGGTTTTTAATCTATCAAAAGAATTTAAAGAGAAATTTGGAAAATTAGGAGGGGTTGAAACTTTTAATAAAGTTATCCCTTATAATAATCCTGCTGATTTATTTATTGTCTTGCCTTTAGACACATTATCAACAATAACTTCTGAAGTAAGAGCTGATAAACTAAATCCAAATGGAAGATTTATCCCAAGAGAATTATATCAATTAGCTGAATTCTTCTCAGATATAACAAAAGAGGCAGGCCAGGACATTATGTTTAAACAGAGAATTGAAGTTCCTAGAGATACTTATCTGCATTATAGTGTATTTAAAGATCCAAATTTTCCTAATTATGCCTTAGAAAAGGGAGAATCAACTGGGATGAATATTAATCCAGTTATTATAGACGTTCAAAAAGATTTCACCAAAGGATTTTGTGAGGCATTGGAAAAAACTAGAAAAATTTTTGAAGAAACAAGTATGATAGAAGATCCTAAAGAATTACATCAGAGATCATTAGAATGTATGTATGCATTAAAACAATTTTCAAATGAATATAATGAAGCATTGAGAATTAAGATTGCAGACACTTTGTCTTGGAGAGTCTGGTCTGAACAAAAAAGACATGCAACATTAAGACAGAATGTTGAATCTGTTTATTCTGCAACAGAAAGAGCCTATCATAAAATAAAAGAATTATGGCCAATAATTGAAAAAGCAGATTCTGAAAATGATTTTGAAAAGATACAAAATATAATGGGAAGACTAGAAAAGAGTATTATAATTGATGATAGATTAAAAAAACAAAAAGAACTGATAATGCCTTATATTTATCAGACTGCAAGACAATTAATGTTTTACGGAAGGATGCGGGAAAATGGTTTTGAACCAAGAGATGCATTATACATAACTCCAAAAAATATCAGAGTAAGAACTTTGGAAAATTATGACTTAACAAACTTAATTAACCAGGAATTTCCTTTGAGACTATGTAGTACATGTGAACCAGAAAGAAAAGCAAGCTCCTGGAAGAAAAGAGATATCATTGCAAAGGCTGTTCCTGAATTAGATTATTTTTTAGGACCAAAATGTAGTATAGGTTTCTGTACTGAAGGAAGACCCTGTAATCAAATTTCAGAAAGGAGAGACTATTCTCCAGAACTACATAAAGCAACTAAGCAATATATGTTAGATAAAGCTAAGTAGACCAACAACTCTAAAATCCCCTCTTTATTTCATCCAAAGAATTTTTAAATCAAAAATTGTTTACTGAGCCACGGCTCCGTAGCTCAGTCTGGCAGAGCACTGGACTTTTAGGCTGAAACAAGTTTCGCCTGCATCGCGAAATTTCGCAAAGCAATCCAGGTGTCGGGGGTTCAAATCCCTCCGGGGCCATAACCCTTATTTTGGTGCAAAGCCCTACCAGACGGGTTTGTTTAATAAGTCTTGATTTAAGCCGACTTTTTAAACAGCAAAGCATCAGGATAGTAATTCTTCTAAAAGTTCTGGAAATTCTTCTTTGCCCATATCTCCTTTTGTAAAGTGACCTTTGTCTTTAAAAGAAAGATGTTTTGGATCTAATTTGCCCTTAATCTTTTCCGCGCTTTTTAAAACAGAATCATAATCATCTTCCGAAGAAAAAACAACCAGTTTATCCCATAAATCATTCAAGGAACTATCCAATTCAAAACTAACCATGTTTTTTAATCCTGGAAGCTCAGGACTATCCAAAATATATGGTGCAACCAAAATTACTTTCTTAACTTTCTTCTTATTTTCTGCCATCCACCTTAAAATAAACCCACAACCTAAACTATGTCCCACTAAAATTGTATTTTCATCAATGTTATTTTTTTCAAATATTCGTTTCCATTCTTCATAATTTGGTTCCCAGTCTTTAGGATACAATTCGCTTGAGAATTTAATTCCTCTTTCATCCAACTCTCTTCTTAACCAAGGAAACCAATGTCTTGTATTTTCTCTTCCCCCCTCAAAAGCACTTTTTTCACTATCATTAGCCCCATGAACAATTACTACATTCATAAAATGATTTAGGAAACGTTGTTTTTAAGAATTGCTATGCAACTTATCATCATATTCTAATTGTTATGAAGAAAGATAAGAATTTGAAGACTTTTTAAACAAATGGCACTTTTTAAACAAAGCCCTACCAGACGAAAGATTTAAAAACAAAAATTCGGTTTCTTTTATTATT
>CAZQSV010000027.1:0-5763 GCA_964596305.1 Candidatus Woesearchaeota archaeon | reverse complement strand
TGCTCCGAGAGGAGGAACTACGCCGGGAATTGAAACATCTTAGTACCGGCAGGAAGAGAAAATAAATAATGATTCCCTTACTAGCAGAGAGCGAAAAGGGAACAGGGCAAACCGAATCTGTCGTCGAAAGATGATAAGAGATGTGGTGAAGATAAGCGGCTAAGGAATTCAGGAGAAGTTGCCTGGAACGGCACACTATAGAGGGTGATAGTCCCGTATCTGAAGATTTTATGTCGCTCTTTAACGAGTAGGGCTCCCTGGATTGGGGGTCTGAATATGGCAGGATTAACTGCTAACCCTAAATAAAACCAAAGTCCGATAGTGTACTAGTACCGCGAGGGAAAGCTGAAAAGTACCCATAGCAGGGTGTGAAAAGACTTGAAATCTGACAGTTACAGTTTGTTACTGCTTCTTCTGCTTTTGCAGAAAGGGGTTGTAACGTACGTTTTGAAGAACGGGCCAGGGAGTTTATTTGTGTGGCAAGGCTAATCAACTATGTTGAGTAACCAAAGCGAAAGCAAGTCTGAAAGGGCGAGAGTCACGCAGACAAGACCTGAATCCAGGTGATCTATTCATGGGCAAGGTGAAGTCTCTCGAAAGAGGGATGGAGGCCTGAACCGGTGTTGTGTACATGCACTCGAATGATCTGTGAATAGGGGTGAAAAGCCTATCTAACCTGGTGATGGCTGGTTCCTACTGAAATATGCCTCAGTATAGTCTTGTTCTGCTTGCCAGCGGTGTAAAGTACGGATAAAGTTTGCAGGAGCTAATGCTTACGGAACTTTTTCCAACTCAGAAGCTGTTGGCTGTATAGGACAGGAAACAGGGGCAGTATGTAAGATACTGTTCCAAGACCGGAACAACGGAGACTAAAGTTAAGGTCCTTAAATTTATGCTAAGTGTAACGAAAGGTGTCTTGAACCTGAGACACTAGGGATGTAAGCTCAGAAGCAGCTATCATTTAAAGAAAGCGTAACAGCTCACCTATCGAGGTCCAGGGCCCTGAAAATGGACGGGGCTAAGCATAATACCGATACTTTGGCGGTCCCCATTCGGGGATTCGGGTAAGTAGGCGTGTTTATTGCACAGAAGTTTCTTCGAGAGAAGGAATGGAGCGATAAGCAATGAGAATCCTGGTGGTAGTAGGATGTGATATTCCTGAGAACAGAATACGTCGAAAGGGCAAGGTTTCCTTGGCAATATATGTTAGCCAAGGGTTAGTCAGCGCCTAAGTCGTACCTTAACTGAGTACGACGATGGACAGCAGGTTAATATTCCTGCACTGACTGTTTCTTATACATGCAGTCGCTTTCGGATAAGCGAGCACTCGGAAGAGTGTTCTGGCAAAGAAACTTTAGGAGTGTAATACTTAGATTTTTGTGAATTTGTCAGACAAAATCGCTGATTCCAAGAGTCAGTGAAAAGTTGTATGTTTATGGATTCAGTTAGCTGTACCCACAACCGGCACTGGTGCCCTAGCTGAGAAGGCTAAGACGTGAAAGGCGAAACCAATTAAGGGAATTCGGCAAATTGGCCCTTTAACTTCGGTTGAAGGGGTGTCTATTTTTGTGTCTTTAGAAATAGGGGTGCATCAATAGATCTCAGTAACAAAGACGGCCCGACTGTTTACCAAAAACGTAGCCAAGTGCTAATCCGAAAGGACTTGTATACTTGGTGAGACCTGCCCAGTGGTGGTGTGTCAAACTCCTTTTCAAGGGAGCTAAGCCCCATTAAACGGCGGAGGTAACTATGACCTTCTTAAGGTAGCGTAATGCCTTGTCGTCTGAATGGCGACGTGCATGAATGGTTTAACGAGGTTGTCGCTGTCCCTAGTTGGAACCTTCTGAACACACTTCGTGGTGAAAATGCCACGGACGCCTAGTGGGAAGCTAAGACCTTGTGGAACTTTACTGCAACTTGTTGTTGTGAGTTTAGCTGGGATGCATAGCATAAGTAGGAGCGTCGAAACTGTCATTTCGGTGGCAGTGGAGCAATCATGTAATACTACTCATCTTGACTAAATTTGCTTACTGTTTACAGGACATCAACAGGCGGGCAGTTTGGCTGGGGCGGCACCCTGCCGAAAAGATATCGGTAGGACCCAAAGACAAGCTCATCCGGCTTGGAAATCCGGAGCTGAGTGCGAGGGCAAAAGCTTGTCTGAATGCATTCTTAACAGTAAGGAATGCATGATCGAAAGATTGGCCTAGTGAACCCACGTGCTTTTTTAATAGAAGCCGTGTCTGATAGAAAAGTTACCCCAAGGATAACAGGCTTGTCGCCCCCGATAGTCCATATTGACGGGGCGGTTTGGTACATCGCTGTCGGCTCTTCCTATCCTGCGCGTGCAGAAGCGTGCAAGGGTGTCGGAGTTCACGCATTAAAAGGGATCGTTAGCTGGGTTAAGAACGTCGCGAGACAGTTTGTATGATATCTACTAGGTGTGCTGTTGTCTGAGTGGAACGACCTTCTAGTACGAGAGGAACGAAGGCCGGATGCCTCTGGTGAGCAGTTGTTATTGGCAGGCTGCATAGCTACGCATTGTGTGGATAAGAGCTGAATGCATCTAAGCTCGAAGCCATCCGCAAAACGAGACAACTAAGGCCGTTGTAGAAGACAACGTTGATAGAGTTGGAGTGTAAGATAGAAGCTTCGGCGACTATTTCAGCTTACAACTACTAAAAGCCTCACTTGAGATTTTCAATATCATGCTCAAGCGATTCATTCAATCGCCCAAGCGTGGTCATTTGAAAGCCTCACATATCTTTAATTAAACACCTTTAAACATGTTGGACGGATCCTTTGCTTTTGTTTTTTTTTCTAAATTTTTTATAATATGTTTTTTTAAAAATAAATAGAATTAGAAAATAATAATTTCCATGAATACTCTTAAGATTCTCCTGCCCCAACTAATACCCATTCGTCACTACATCTCCACCAAGCAGGAGTCTGTGAGCATATATCTCTCGTTGTATAAGAGACATAGATATCCTCTCCTGACATAACCGGCATGTCGTCTAAAGAGTAGGTAACTGAACCCCCAGGAGATATCGGATCCCAAAAACCATCAACTCTCCAATATCCTTCTACCGAACCACTTACTCTTAAATCTATACAAGTTGTTTGCCCTCCTCCCTCAGATACTGGTGTAAAGGAATTCCCTGTTTGTGTTATTTCCCCCTCCCAATTAGAAGTAAGAAAACAATCATTATTTACATCCACAAAAATACTAATCCAAATTGGTTCAGGATCAGCTATAGGAGCTCCACCTTCAGCCATATCTATACAATCATAATGTTTTTCAGTTTCTTCATTATATTTGCAACAATAAGTAGTTCCGGAATTACAGTAAGGTCTATCCAATGTGCAGGGCCACAAAACCTCTGAAGTATTTTTGTTAATTATCTTTTGAGGCCAGCTCCATTCACAGTAATACTCTATTGGTTCTTCTTCAGGCTCACAATCTTCTACAACAATTGTGTCTTCATCAGAACACAAATTGTCATCAGAGTCAATGCAAACCATCCTAAAGATATATTCTCCTGCAAATTCGGGCGTGTCCCTTAATACTTCCTCTCCCTGAGCGTCTAAAAGAATATCATCGTAATCCTGCCATAATCCCCCATTATATCTAAACTCTACACCACACTCTGCATTTGCAGTAAATATTAAATCTGCAATACCCTCTTCTCCAATACAAATGGTATCATCTCTGAATGTGTAAGAACAAGTGGGAACTGGTTCTGACTCTTCTTCATTAGATTCATCATCTTCAGTTTCTTCACCAGTAGCATTCCCGTTAGGACCAGTATCAGGAATATCAGAAGAATAATTAGAATAATTCTCCAAATCTTCACTTTCCAGAAAATCTTCAAATAGAAGACATACTTCATTTTCACTGTTATTCTCACAGAATTGAACACAATCATCATGGTTAGAGTTACAGTAATCTACACAACTGCTGAAACTATCACAACCTTCTGGTCCGGTAACCCCCTGGGCAAACAATATATTTGCATCTCTTTCTAATTCTTGAATAAGATTAATCTCTTCAGAATATTTATTATAAAAAAAGATTCCTGTCCCAAAAAGAACAACTATCACTGAAACAAGAACTACCACTACCCCTTTTTTCATTAAATCATTAAGAAATCTACTTTTTTAAATCTTGTTGGAAGTTATTGCGGAGGATGAGGTTTTTGATTTTCTACCACAATAATCCTTATAAAAAGAGATTCTTTGAATTTTAAGATGATGCAAATGGAAGGACTTGAGAAAATATTTAAAGATTCAGAAATAGTTGGGAAATGCCCAGAGATGGGAATAGAAGCAAATCTTGAATATGTGGGTAAGGTAACAATAAGACATCCAAAAAAGAGAATTCAATATAATTTTCAATGCTCAATCTGCAACAACAGGCATTACCTTCACGAGATAGAAAACCTTAGACTCAAGCGAAAAGGAAAGTATTAGCGGGTTCTTCTGCTTATTGATTTGTGAACAAGGCTAGTGGTTGGTTTTAGATTATAAAGTTCTGTAAAGTTATATGTTGGTAAAATTTAACAGATAAGTCCAATTCTCTAATATAAATCTTTTTGAAAAATAAAAAAAAGAAAATAAAAAAATAAATGTATTGCTAGTAGTTAGTCATCAAGGGACTCTAAGCACTCCTGTAGAGATGTATAGTTACCATCTATGTCTATTCCAGGATTTAATATGAGACTCCCGACAAAGCAGTTATACTCATCCTCAGTCATATCGTACCAATTTGCTCCATCAGCTCCATCTTCGCCATTAGTACCAATATCACTCAAGCAATTTCCACCTGTTATACAAATATCTCCGCTTGTTGAATTGATGTTTCCAGCAACCACTAATCCTTGATTAACATTTACATTTGCATTTAATCTTAGGTCTTGGTCTTCTGGTGCAGCTGCCATAGCCCCAAAGATTATCGCGTTGGTTGCCTCAACTTCTGAACTAGCCCTTAGCTGATTATCAATTACAAGAGCATTTGAGCCTGTCTGTCTGTATCCTGCATAACTTCCTATCACAATATTCTTGTCATCGTTATCCTTTAGATTGAAGCCTGCAGACTCGCCTATGCCCACATTATTGCTTCCTGAGCCAACATAATAAAGAGCTCCATGTCCTATAGCTACATTTTCGTTTCCTGTTGTGAGCCAATACATAGACCCCTCTCCAATAGCCAGATTCTCATCGCCTGTTGTTAATTCATGCATGGTATTATCGCCCAGCCCTGCATTTCTTATCCCTTCTGTAATTTTCAGTCCTGAGACATATCCTACCATAGTGTTGGAGCTTCCCGAAGTCAGGCTTCCAAGAGCCAGAGTTCCAAATGCAGTATTTCTTAAACCTGTTGTTGTAGCACCTGTAAAGCCGCCAAATACCCTATCACCAATACCAAGACTATAACCATCAGCAGCCTCTATAAGAAGAGCATTTACTGTTGGCACCCACTTAGTTCCGTTCCAAACAGCAATCTGCCCCACAGAATTTCCATCGACAGGCATCTTACTCAAGTAACCCCTATCTGGAGTAGATTTTGGAAATATTCTGCTGTTAAAACTACTGCTCCAGCTGTATGGAGAGAATGCGGTTACCTCATATGCTGAGCCAATCACTATCAATAAAGCCAAGGTAGACAGGATTATTGCCATACTTTTTGATTTCATTTGTTCTTTTTGCTCCTTTCAGTCACAGAAGTATTCAAGCTCTTCTGTTAGCCTTTTGAATAAAGAT
>CAZQSV010000026.1:0-5886 GCA_964596305.1 Candidatus Woesearchaeota archaeon | reverse complement strand
CTATTAACAAAAAGTGGGATAATAAATCTGAAACTAATAACAAGGGTTATTTTGGATGAACATTTTAATATTTCATTAATTCTTTAAGAAGTTCATCAATTTCAATTTCAAACAATGCAACAGGCATTTTGATTTTCCAGTTCTTGAGGATTCTTGGATGGATTTCTCCGAGATAGCCCAAAGTTTTTCCATTAAAGATTATTTCTACTGTTCTTCCTTCGATGAAGTGGTTTGAAAAACCGTGAAGATTGGAATGATTTCCTGTTTTCTCAAATTCCTTTAAGATTATTTTTTTGTTAAGCCCGATTGTTCTGAATAAATATTCCAGAACCTGCCTGATTCTTGTATAATTGCCTGGCGAGACTGCAGCTGCCAAGATTTCTTTTTCTTGTATTTTATTATCTTTTTCCTGGAAGATTCTTCCTATTTCAAAGATTTCCTGAGGATATTCGGAGTCAATGTTCTCTGAGAAGTTTTTTAGTAATAGATGTGTCAGGTCTGCTCTTAGAGTATTATATTCTGTTTTGGATTTTTCAACTTTTATGAGACTTTCTTTGCTATGGTTTTCATTTTTTTCAATACCCATCCTTTCCAGCTGGTCTTTTTTGTTGGTAAGATGGTAATTTGAAACTTCGGTCATGCCAAGACCTGAAAGTACTTCTGATATTTTCTTTTTTATTACAGCGGCTTTGTTTTCTTCTCCTGTTGTTGATATTTCTGGAATTTCTGGAACAAAATTTTCGTATCCGTATGCGATTGCCACGTCTTCAATTAAATCTACTTCGTGCAGGATGTCTGTTCTCCATGCAGGAATTTCAACGCTTTTGTCTCTACTATTGTAATCATGACCCATTTTTTCAATTAATTTCTTAAGTTCTTTTTCAGACAGGTTTAGGCCGAGAAGTTTGTTTGTATTTTCAATGGAGATATTCAATTTTTTAGGGATCAGGTTAGGAGTTATTTCCTTTTTTCCTATGAGCTTTTTATATTTTAGATTCATTTGGAAGATTTTTCCGCCGACTTCTGCAAGACTTGTTACAATTATGTTAAGGCATATTTTCAAAGTTTCAAAATCAAAACCAGAGCATTCAACAAAAACATCTTTTGTTTCAGAAGACACGCGACCTGTTAACTGCGAGTTGATGATTGGCGGCATGCTTAGGATCTGATTATTTAAATCAATAAATATTGGAAATTTTGCCTTTCCAGCGAGAAGATGCGCATACTCTTTTCCCGTAGGATGCCTTTGAAGAATTTCAAGTCCTGAAAGCTTACTGTTCATCTCTAAAGGCGTGAACTTTATTTGGTCAGGCTCCATTGCTTTGAAAGTTATCGGAAGCTTGATTTTTTCTAGAGGGTAAATTCCTATAGCAACCTTTTTCCTTCTCCTTCCTATAGTAAGATGAAGTTTTTCCTGGATTTCAATTAATTCGCGGATTTTTTCATCATCAAGTTTTAATCCGCGGACAATTGCACATGCAGTATGCGGGCGAACATCTTTTACAGAGCTATCTATAATGACCTCATAATCTTTCTCTGGCTTGTTTAACTTGTATTTTTTCAGGCCTGTCTTTTTTCCTAAGAACGCAAGAAAGGATCTCTTAAAGCCCTGGTAAGAAAGCAGGTCAGGGCGGTTTGGAAAGACCTCAACATGAACTTCATCTTCTGTCACATCTTCAATAGGGGTTCCAAACATCGCAATTTTATTCTGCATCTCATCAGTTAATGCCCCAATTTCTTTTTCAAAGATTTTTTTATTAAGTGTTATGATTGCCATTTTTTATTTGTAAACCTCTCTGTCTCTTTTATAATCTTTTTCCATTTTTTCTTCTAGAGATTCATTTAAATCTATTCCAAGCCCTTTTGCTAACGCAAGTAATGTAAAAAGCACATCTCCAAACTCTTCTTTTAATTCCTTGCCATCATCTTCATGCTTTTTCTTCTTCCCCCCGTAGATTAAATTCAAACATCTCCCTAGTTCTCCAACTTCTTCAACAAGTCTTGTGAACATGGATAGAGGTTCCCAATATCCCCCAAGTTCTTGAATTTCTTTGTCTATTTTATCTTGAGCATCTTTTATGTCCATTCTATTTCATCCAGGATTTTATTCTTCTCAGTTTAGTTAAATCGTTTTTGTAAAGTTCTCTTAAATCTTTTATTTGGTAATAGTCCATTAGCATTCTATCAAAGCCAGGACCCCATGCAAGTACAGGGATGTTTTCTCCGAGCAAAGGAATAACGACTTCTGGTCTAAATATTCCTGCACCCCCGAGTTCTAGCCAGACTTTTTTCTCAGGATTCCAGACATCTATTTCCACACTTGGTTCTGTGTAAGGAAAGTAACCTGGTCTGAATCTGACTTTTTCAAAACCCATTTTGGCGAAGAATGTCTTTAGGTATCCGAGGAGATGCCTGAAATTGACGTTTTTATCTGCTACAATTCCTTCTGTCTGGTTGAACTCAAAGCCATGACTCCAATCAAGAGTTTCGTTTCTGAAACATTTTCCTATTGCGAAGAATTTTACAGGAAGTTCTTCTTTTTTTATTTTTGCAAGTGTTTGTGCAGAAAGGCAAGTGGTATGTGTTCTCAGGACAAGTCTCTTAGCTTCTTCTTCGTCCCAGGCATACTTCCATCCAGAGCTTTTACCAACACCTTTTTCATGAGATTCTTTTACTTTTTTTATAATCTCTTTTTTAGCGTCAATGTTTTGCAGTCTTTTCTCAACAAAAAAAGTGTCCTGCATCTCTCTTACAGGGTGATCCTGCGCTGTGAATAGAGCATCAAAAACCCAGAAACTGCTTAATACAAGGCTACCTGTCATTTCCTTAAATCCCATCTCAGTCCAGATTTTTCTCGCGTAATCAGTTGCTTGGTTAACAAAATGTCTTTTCCCCCCGCTTATTTGTGGGACTGGCAGAGTAACATCATATCTCCTGAATTTTTTCCCTTTCCATAATGAATCCTTTTTCAAAAGTTCTGGGGTTATCTGTTCAATTAGATCTTTGCCTTTCACATCTGTTTCCATCACCTTTTTTCCGAGAGGAGTTACTTTTATGTCAATGAAAGTTTCTTCATATAGCTTAACAAGATCTTTTCTTTTTTCAAGTGCGTGAAGTGCAGAAATCTGTTCTGGATTTAGTGAATCATAATCCAAAGGAAGATGTTCAAGTAGAGATTCTTCAGGAGTTCTTTTGGAAATTTCTTCCTTGTTTGCATTGAAAATTATTTTTTCTTTTTTTAGTTCAATTAAGCCCCTTTTTTTTAAAACACCAATAGATGCTTTTAATTCATTTTCGTTAAGATCGCTTTGTTTCAAAATGTCAGCAATTTTTAAAATTCTTTTCTCATTTAAGAGGTTTAATAATCTTCTCTCAGGCAGCCCTTTTTTTTTGTACAAAGCTCCGTTTACTCCGATGTCCGCAATTTTCTTTTTCTTAGTTGAAACTTCTACAAGACCTTTATGACTAAGGTATTCAAGAGATCTAATGACCGAGACTTTGCCCAGATTTGACTTTTTGCATATTTCAGTTATGTCTTTCTCTTCAAGATGAGGTAAAATCTTTCTTTCGTTAGGGCTTAATGATTCTATAAGTTTATTTTCGTCTTTATTTTCCATCTAAGAACTAAATTAAGGAGATTTAAAATTGTTTTGAATGTCTTATTCTAATCTACAATTCCTTTACCATCCAAGTTGGCATTCCAAGAACAAGCCCGAGTGCCTTTACATCATAAGAATCTTTTTTTTCTTTTATAGAAATGAATTTCATCCTGACCTTGTATTTGTTGCAAAGTTTTATGTTTTGTCTCACGCGAGAAATTATTTCTGCTTTCTGCTTCTTTTCTGATTTAATTATCTCATCTAGATTAATCCCAATGACGATGTTGTTTTTTTTCGCAAGTTTTGCAAGTACCTGATTTAATCCAGAGTCACGCTGTTTCATTCTGTCCTTTCTTCTGGCAAGATTTATCAGAAGAATCTGGATATGTAATTTTTCAAGAACTTTCCTGTTTAATCCATCATCATTGCCAGAGAAAATTAAGGTTTTATCTTTATTCTTTTTAACTTCGTCTTTTAGTTTGCTGAAGTTTGTTTGTGTTAACAGGTTTTGAGGTTTCATATTATCCCTCAATTTTTGTACCTATAAATTTCTTTCCTTTGAGAATATTCTCTATCTGTCTGGCGTCTTTTCCGATGATATATGTTGGAACTTTATACTTTTTTATTATTTTTGAAGCTTTTTGGTCAAGAATAAAATGCTGGCCTGGTTTGAATTTTTCTTTATTTGCTATTTTGTCAAATTCTTCCCACGAGGTTTCTGAAATGAACTTTGCATCCTTATGTTTTTTTGGATTTTTTGTGAACAGTCCTTTTACATCAGTTATATTAATGAATTCTGTTCCAAGAAAGTTTGCGAGTTTAGCAGAGGTTCCGTCAGAGGTTTCATTTTCTGCGTATCGCAGTGCTCCACAGAAAACTACGTTATATCTTCTAAGGAGATTTCTTACTTCTTTCATGTCGTGCGGGATTCCTTGATTCGCATCTTCTCTGAAAAAATATGTCATGAATCTTGCGTTTAATCTTGTTGTAGAAATTCCCAGAAGCCCCTGGAAGAATTTTTTCTTGTCTATCCTTTCTTTTTCAAGTCCGTTGATATATTCCCGTGCAGTGCTTCCTCCGCCGCAGACAACTACAAACTTATATTTCTTAGTATTTTTCAAGAGAGTCTGCCTGAATTTTCTAAGAAATTTTATATCGATTTTATTTGGGATTATAAGACTCCCGCCAAGACTTAACACTATCACCTTCTTTTTCATATGGAAAAAAAGAGAATTGAGTTTTTATAGTTTACTTTACAGTAAACAACCTGTCATCATCAACATCAAAAATGTCAAGCCTGACACCGGCGTCAAGCCAGCCGTGAGCATAGTTTAATGCTGCAAATGCGTTTACTAAATCTCCTTTTGACTCAAAATGCCTTGCATCTGAAAGGTAGTTCTCTACCATTTCAATTATCTCTTTTGCATAATTTTCTTTTCCTTTGATAATACTTTCTTTTACCTTTTTTAACGCATTCTGAGTAAGCTCAAAATACCTGTTAAGTTTTTCTTTTGTTATTTCCTTCTTCATTGAGCTATTAATAAAAAGAAACTTTTAAATATAATGTCAATGTCTTATTTACAAGAGAGGATGCAATGAAAAAGATATTTGTTTGTTTAGCTGTTGGGCTGGTTTTATTAACAATCTCTGGTGTTTTTGCTGAGACTTCTGTAGATGGAATTGAGAAGATTAAAGAGAAAATGAAAGAAAAGGGAGTTGAAGACGAGGAGATTAATAACATAACACAAGTAGATTATAATGATTTACCTCCTGAAATAGAGATAGATGATATTGAAGAGACAGAGTTAGCTATTTACAAGGTTGACAAAAAAGACGATAAACCTTTTTTTGTGATTACTCCTGGTGAAAAGTTCCAGGAAAGTTCAAAAGAGCCTACTTATTATAGAACGTTCCTTAACTTTGGTTATTCAGGAACAATGTCTGGTTCTGGATTTTTGGAGACAGCAACAGGAGTTGAGACAGATCTGGAAAAGGGATATGTTATGATGCGTGACGGTAGCATTACAGCTATTTCAACAAATCTTGAAGTATTTGAAGAAGCCTCTGGAAGTCTGGAGATTACAGTTTATGTAAATGGTGAGAGAGTTGGTTTTGGGAACTTGGTTGATATGGGAAGCTCGGGCGTGAAAAGGGATTATGCAGTCCAGTCTTTTGATGTTGTCAACTTTGAAGCAGGGGATATTATTTCTGTTGCTTTAATGTCAAGCGATGGCTCTTCTGAAAGCGCTTCTTCATGGGGAGATGTCACAACTCTGGTTGAAATCAC
>CAZQSV010000025.1:0-6013 GCA_964596305.1 Candidatus Woesearchaeota archaeon | reverse complement strand
GGAATTTTTGCAAGAGCTTTTACATCTTTAAGTTTTATAGATCGAATATTTTTTTCAAATTCATAAGCTCTTTTTACATCACCATTAATCTCATTCATAAAAAGATTTTCCATCTGAATATGCGAATCTTCTATTGCAATCTGGTAATTCCCAACAACCTGTTCCTTAACCTGCGCCAGCTCATCCTTATCTAACTCTCTTGAAACTTTTTCAAATTCTTCTAAAATAATTTTTTTCACCCTATTAACATTTTCTTTTTTTGTCCCAACACGTATCCCATTATATGCAAAAGCCCTGTTAATCACAGAAAATCCCCTAACAGCATATGCAAGATTTCTTTTCTCTCTTATCTCATTAAAGAGCCTTGAAGACATCCCTCCTGCCATTAAAACATTTAAAATAAAAGCTGCGTAACTTTTTTTGTCATTCAAACAAGGAACATGGTAAGCAAGAATAAGATTTGCCTGGTCTATTCCTTTTCTTTTCTCTATTGTTGATTTATTTTGTTTCTCAATCTTCTTCTTTTTTATTTTTCCTTTTTCTTTTCTAAAGTTCTTTTTTGCAAAATTTATAATATCCTTAAAATTAGCGTCCCCAACAACACAGAGAACCATATTATTTGGCTTGTAAACCTCCTTGAACTTTTTAACCAGTTTTTCTCGGGTTATAGAATTCATAGATTTAAGAGACCCTATTGTAGAGATTCCAAAATGACCTTTGTATAGATTTTTTTGTATCTCCTCGGAAATATAGTATCTAGGACTGTCTTTGTAAAGCTTCATTTCTTCAAAAATAACCTGTCTTTCTTTTTCAACTTCTTTAGGATCAAACCTTGGATTCTTGACCATATCACTCAAAACTTCAAGAGCTGTTTTCAAATGCCTGCTTGGTAATTTGCAATGAAAAGCAGTTGTCGTCTCAGAAGTAGATCCATTTAACTCGCCCCCTTTTCTTTCAATTGCAATTGCAATTTGTCTTGAGTTTCTTGTAGGCGTCCCTTTGTAAAGCAGATGCTCTATAAAGTGCGAGATCCCTTTTTCAGAAATATCTTCATTTATACCCCCCTGACGCACTGCAAAAGCAACACTTACTGTAGGAATATCCCTCTTTTCAAAAAGAACAACCATCCCATTATCCAGAACTTTTCTGTAAAGTTTTGGCTTCATAAATCAAAAAATCAGAAAGAGTTTTTAAATCTTTAATGTAAAATTACTAACCTCTAAACACAAAATAAGCTATAACCCCGAGAACAATAAGAATCCCAAAAATGATTATCAGCCAAAGCCACCATTTTGATTTTTTTGGGGGGGATTGTGGTTGTGCTGATTGTTGAAGAGCGGGCTGCGCTGCTGGCTGAGTTGTTTGTGTTTGTGCTCCAGTTGTCTGCACAGAAGGCATTTTTGGAACTTGTGGAGTTGGAGATTGCTGTTCTTTTTGAACTTGTTGTGCCTGTTTTTGTGGGGGTTGAACTGTCCCCTGTCCTTGCCCTGTACTAGATCGTTCTTGTTGTGGCGCCATAATTTCTTAAAGAGAGAGCCTATTATAAAGTTTACTTTTTTCTAAAAACAAAATATTTTTCATTTCCCAAATCAAAAATATCCAAAATCTTAAAATTATCTTTAATATGGTTCATTGCCCAGTTTCTTCTTACTTTAAATAAATTCTTTTTAAAAAAACTTCTCATTGCAAAACTAATAACAAATTTATCACATAAAGGAACAAGCTCCCTCAAAAATTCTTTTGTATAATTCCTCTTCAGCATTTCCAGAGAATCAACTGTTTTAAATAAAAAACAAATTCTTGGTCTTTTCTGTTTTTTGATTATCTTCTTAATTTCTTCTAACTCAAACAAACTTTGGTGAATAACCCTTGCATTTATTTTATTCTTCTCAAAAAAAGAATTAGCAACATCTACAAGTTGCTTAACTCCTTCAACCCCCACATAATTTATTTTGTGGTTTCTAGGGAAAAATCCATAACTCAACCCATTTATTCCCGCACCTAAATCGATAACCGAAATTTCTTTTTTTTTCAACTCTCTAAAGATTCTTTTATAAAATTCTTCATAAAAATCAAACCTCTCTCTCGTTGAAACATGCCTCAATAAAAACCATCTTGCATCCTTGTCTTTTGGATTCATTATTTTTCTTCCCATAAATGCAGTAAAAATTCTCTTCAATAATTCTCGCGTAAGTTTAACCTTTTCCAAATCAGAATAATTCTCTTTATCAAACATGTCAAAAGCTCTTTCAACATCTTTTTCAGGCAATCCTGAATATTCCTTCTTAGACATAATTTTTTTCAAAAGCTTTTGCTTATTTCCTTTTTTATTCATAAATAACAAAGAAAAATAATATTTAAGAATTTAACACTTTCTGCTAAAAAAGCAGAATATCCTTCTCCAAAGAGAACTCGAAATACAGGAACCATCTATGCATAAATTACTCTTACATTCAAAACTATTTTCACAAACAGAATCTACTGGTTCTTGAGAAATAAATTCTTCAGATTCAGAATCACAATATTCCCCTTTTTTTCTAAATCCATAAGGATAACATTTACCATCAACCTCACAACCCATGCAGAAATAAGTAACTTCTTCAGAAGGAATTTCTTCTGGATACTCTGAAGGACTAATAACTTCATCTATTGCTGTTAAATTCAAAATTGCAGAAGATTCCTCTTTATTTATTGAAATAACTTCAACTTTCAAATTTTTAGATTCAGGATTTGTAACACTCCCATAAACCATCAAATCAGATTCTCCTTCATGAAGAGTATAAACCCTCGCATTATCATCTTGTATTGTTATCTCCGGCTCTGTATCTCCAGCAAGAGCATAAGAAATCTCTATAATATTCCCAACAACACCATTGATCTCAAAAGAATCTCCTACAAAAAACTCAGATTCTCCCTCTTCATACACAACATTTCCTTTATAATAATAAGAATTTGCTACCTCGTCATTATGAGTAATATTTAATATTGTTTGTTCATACCTTTTAACATAAGGTGAATCAGTTTCAGATTCTTCTCCACCAACTTCTACAAATTCAATTGTTAAGGGACCATAAGAATAAACTGGTTGATTCTTAGTTACTTTAAAAGGTCCACCCAAAACCTCATTGCCGTTCTTGTCAAAAATTATAAATGAAACCTCTTCACCAGTTGAAGTCTTAAATATGCTTTCAATTTGAATACCCCAATTTGAATAATAAATTACCTTCCTACCTACAGACAACGTATATTCTTCTGCACTAATAAATACCAAACTAAAAAGTAAAACAATTCCCAAAAGGATTGCCTGCATTTTTTTCATATCTAACCAACTACCTAGAACTTTATAAAAGTTTTCAAAAGCTTTTGCTTATCCCCTTTTTTGTTCATTTTATCTCTTACTGACAAATTTATTTCCTTTAATGTAAAATCTTAGTTTCTTAGGCAGATCTTTTTTTAAACCAATTCTAGAGGCTTCAACTATTTCAAGATTTTCTTTTTTTAGTTCGTCAAGCCTGGTATTTTCCTCAACCAATAACTCGCTGTTTTCACAAACATTCTTTTTATGGAACTCTTTTCCAATTTTAAGAGCTTTTGTCAGCAGCCCAGGACCACTGGTTTTTGCCTCAAAGTTCAGGGGCTCAACAGAACGTATCAAAATTGCTTCTGCTTTTCCTTCATCGCTTGTCACAAAATTGATAAGCCAGTTATTATGAACGCCATAAACCAAAATCGTTCCCGGCTTCATCAGCATTGTTTTCCTTAAGTCTCCGTTTTGAACAGCTCTTGATGCAGGATCCTCACGCCCAAAATAAGCCTCTGTCTCAATGATTTTTGCCTTTAGGAGATTATTATCAGTTTTTCTCACAAGAATTTTCCCGAGCAAATCACGTGCAACTTCTTCAGCATTTCTTGAAAAAAATTCTTTGTTTATTTTTCTTACTCTCATAATTCTCTCAACATCTTGAAGTTTAAAAAGATATTTTATAGAGATACAAAATTTATAAAAAGAGATGACTTAACAGAAGAAACAAATAAAATGGCATCAACAAACCAATCACCCCAGTACCAGAAAGCAGAAGTAAAATTTCTTGCTGCACAAAAAGAGGAAGATAAGTTATTTTATCTTGAAGAAATGATTCGTGAATGCCCTAAACATAAAAGCGCTGAAAAAATGCTTGCTCAGTTAAAAACACGCAGAAAAAAACTCCTGGAAAAGATAGAAAAAAATTTGAAAAAAAAGAGAAGAAAGAGTCAGCGAGGAATAAAAAAAGAGAGCATGCAGGTAGTGATTATAGGATTTACCAACTCAGGAAAATCCTCTCTTCTCGCATCCTTAACAAATGCGTCGCCTGAGATTGCTTCTTATAACTTTACAACAAAAGAACCAATAGTAGGAATGATGGCTTACAAAGGATCGCCTATTCAGATTATAGAGATTCCTTCTATCGGGTCAGAGTATTATGATAAAGGGTTGGTAAACACAGCAGACACAGTTCTCATCTTGGTAACAAGCATTGAACAAATAATCCAAGTTAAGAAATATCTTGATCAATTTCATGGAAAAGTACTCATCGTTTTTAACATAAAGGATCCTGGAAAAGTTGACAAAAGAAAAACAGAGGCAACACTTAGATCAAAAAAATATAATTTTGTAATTATTTCAACAAAAATAAAAAAGGATCTTGAAGAACTAAGAGAAAAGATCTTCCAGAGCTTTAACAAAATAAGAGTTTACACCAAAGAGCCGGGAAAAGAAAGATCAAACAAGCCTCTAATTTTTAATCCGGGAACAATAGTGAAAGAAGTTGCTGAAAAAATCTTCAAGGCTTCCAGAGCTGAAAGCATTGTCAAGGAAGCAAAAATAACAGGACCAAGCTCAAAATTTCCAAACCAAAAAGTCGGCCTCGACCATGTATTGAAAGATTTAGATGTAATTGAGTTTAAGACAGGATAATTATTTCCAAATTTTCCTTATTGGCGCAATAATTTTTTCTAGATATTCTGAAACTGCTTTTTTTAAGTCAGCTGCATGCAACTCCTCAGATTCAAATGCTTTCTCTAATCCTAAATAATTTTTAAATTTTAAATTCCCACCGTATTTTTTATCTCTTTTAATTTCAATTTTCCCAAACTTTGGAAAAATAATTAATTTTGCTATTGATAAAACAGGATTATTTTCAACATCTCCTTTCTTACAATATGATTTATTTATCTTTTTTGCAATATCTTCATTCTTATCCCGAATAGAAATAAAACTTCCTTCATCAGAACTTGACATTTTTCCTTTTCCCTTTAAGCTAGGGAGGATTGAGGTATAAATATAAACTGCCTCAGGCAAGTTAATTTCTTTCCCAGCATCCAGTCCCAACATGTAAATTTTTCTTTGCTCTAATCCTGAAACAACAAAATTTGTTTTCAATGCCTTAACATCAGCTATCTGCATCAAAGGATAGATCATCTGACTTATTTTTGCATTCTCAAAATCTCTTGCAACCTGCTGCATAGATCGCATTCCTCTTTTAACACTAACTCTTGAAGCGAGTCTCAAAAGATCCTCAAAATAACTTTTCTCTTTCTGAAAACTCGTTCCTTTAACAATCTCTGCTTTCAACCCGACAGACTTAAACCCTTTCTCCCATTGCTTCAATTGCTTATTCACAAAATCCCAGTCCCCTTTTTGATTTAACCAAGTATGCCAGTCTGCCAAAAGAATCTTTATTTTAATCCCTACTTTTTGCAAATCCAAGAGTTTCAAAATTGTAACAAGATGTCCGAGATGAATTTCCCCGCTACACTCATAACCACAGTATGCCACTCCTTTTTTTGAAAATTTACTGATGTTCTCTTCACCAATAATCTCTGTTGTATTTCTTTTAACCAATTCAATTTTTTCATCAGCACTCATTACCATAACACAATAATAGTTATATATTTTATAAAAGTATTTGTCAAATGTTAATTCAGATTTTAATTTTTATGTTTGTAGGAATTGGTTTTGGAACCTTTACCGGCT
>CAZQSV010000024.1:0-6038 GCA_964596305.1 Candidatus Woesearchaeota archaeon | reverse complement strand
GGTGTCCGGGGTTCGACTCCCCGCGGTCCCATTTTCAAAAACATTTATAAAATAGGAAACATTATTTTTGTTAAGTAAAAGAGGAAAATGGCTGATAAAACTTCAGAGAAACTTTTGATAGGAAAAATCTTCGGAATCTTAAGCATAGTTTTTGCTCTTCTTTCTGAAGGCGGGCTTGGTGGAATTGTATTAGGAATTATAGGATTAGTCCAGCTAAAAGGTGTAAAAAAAGAGGGAGCTAAAAGATTACGCAGATTAAATATTGCCGGAATTGTTATAGGAGCAGTTCTTTTTGTAATTTATATTGTAACTATTGCTACAATGATAGCCACAGGAGGATTAGATCTTTTAATTTCAGGATGATGGATATTAATTTTATAAAACCGAAGAAAGGTGCAATGGAAATGTCTGTCGGAACAATGGTAACGATTGTTCTTTTAATGGTTGTTCTTGTGCTTGGAATTTTCTTTGTTAGACAGATTTTTTCAGCAGGAACAGATGCTATTTATGCTATTGATGCAGAAGTTCAAAGCGAAATACAAAAACTTTTTGCAGAAGAGGGGAGGGAGGTTGGAATATACCCAACTTCAAGAAGAATTGAATTAAGGCAGGGAGATTCTGGAGGATTTGCATTTTCAATTAGAAATATTGCAGAGCAAGCAACATATGCGTTTGAAACCAAAGCAACAGATACAGGTGACTGTCCTGGTATTGAGGTGGGAGATGCCACAAACTGGGTAATTGGGGGAACTGGAACTGTTGAAGATCTTGCTTCAGGGGCTATATTAGAGGCAAGACTTGTCACATTTAATATTCCTGAAACAGCACCTTTGTGTATAATAGAATATGAGTTAACCATTACTAGAGATGGAGTAACAAGAGCAGCTCCAAATCTCTTCTTGACAATAAAGTAATTCTGGGATTAACTTAAATTTTTAAACAAATCTTTCTTAATTTATTTATGCCATTAAAACTTTATAATACTTTAAAGAGGAAAAAAGAGATTTTTAGGCCAATAAAAAAAGGCTTTGTGAAGATATATGTTTGTGGCCCTACAATATACAATTATGTCCATATTGGAAATTTAAGAGCTTACACTTTCTCAGACATATTAAGAAGATTTCTCAAAGCATCTGGTTATAAAATAAAAGAAGTTATGAATTTAACAGATGTCGATGACAAAACAATCAGAGAGAGTCAAAAACAAGGGAAAAAATTGAAGGAATTTACAGACAAATATAAAAAGGCTTTCCTTAAGAATATGAAAGATTTGAATATTCAGAAACCAGAAGTAATGCCTTGTGCTACTGAACATATTAAAGAAATGGTTAATTTAGTAAAAAAATTATTAGACAAAGGAATTGCATATAAGGCTAAAGATGGAATTTATTTTTCAATTAAAAAGTTTAAAGATTATGGCAAATTCTCTGGAATTAAAACCAAGAACCTTAAGGCAGGGGCAAGCAAGCGGGTTCTAAAAGATGAATATGACAAGGAAAATATCAATGATTTTGTTTTATGGAAATTTTATGATAAAAAAGACGGAAATGTTTTCTGGGAAACAAAGATAGGGAAAGGGAGGCCTGGCTGGCACATTGAATGTTCTGCTATGTCAATGAAATATCTTGGAGAAAGTTTTGACATACATATTGGAGGCATTGATTTAATTTTTCCTCATCACGAAAATGAAATTGCACAGTCAGAAGCTGCGACCGGAAAAAAACTCGCGAATTACTGGCTGCATAATGAATGGATATTAGTAGATGAAAAAAAAATGTCCAAATCACTTGGCAACTTTTACAAATTAAACGACATAATCAAAAAAGGTTATTCTCCTTTAGATTTAAGATATTTTTACTTGTCTGCGCATTATAGAAAACCTCTTAATTTCACATTCAAGAATTTGGATTATGCAAAGAACTCTTTAAGAAGATTAAAAGAAATAATTTCAAAGCTGGATAAAGGAAAAAAACCAAACAAGAAAAATATCGAACTTGCCTGGAAGCAGTTTCTTGAACTTTTGAATGATGATTTAAATTTTCCAAAAGCTGTTTCATATATCTGGGATATTTTAAGGGATAACAGACTTAATGATACTGAAAAATACAAGCTTATTCTAAAGTTTGATGAGATTCTTGGCCTTGACTTGGACAAAAAGGAAAAAATAAAAATCCCAAAAGAAGTTGCAAAGCTTGCAAGAGACAGAGAAATATTCAGAAGCAAAAAAGATTTTGCAAAAGCAGACAAAATCCGGGAAAAAATTAATAAGCTAGGTTTTCTTGTTGAAGATACTAAAAAAGGAGTGATAGTAAACAAAAAATGAAAAAAAGAGATGATGCATTAAAATTCATACAATTGGGTTATAAACCTAAAAAAACAGATTTAATTTGTCAATTTAAAATAACCCCCAATAAGATTTCTATGAATGAAGCAGCAAATAAGGTTGCTTTAGAAAGTAGTATCGGAACATGGGACAAGGTTAAAGGAATTAATGACAAGTTAATAGAAAGATTAGGCGCAAAAGTTTTTTTTATAAAAAAAGATAAAGTTAAAATCGCATATCCAATTGAAATTTTTGAATTAGGTAATATGCCTTCCATATTATCAGGAATTGCAGGGAATGTATTTGGAATGAAAGCAATTAAGAAATTAAGATTAGAAGATATAAAATTTCCAAAAAGGATAATAAAAAGCTTCCTTGGACCAAAATATGGAATTAAGGGGATAAGAAAGATATTAAAAATTAAAAAAAGGCCTCTTATTGGAACAATTGTAAAACCTAAACTGGGGCTTACTCCAAAACAACACGCTGAATATGCCTATAAGGCCTGGAAAGGGGGCCTTGATTTGGTAAAATCAGATGAAAATCTAACAAACCAATCTTTTAATCAGTTTAAAAAAAGATTTTTATTGTCAATAAAAGCAATGAAAAAAGTTGAAAAGGAAACTGGTGAAAAAAAGATTTATGTTGAAAATATAAGTGCTGAAACTGAGGAGATGATAAAAAGAGCAAAATTTGTTCAAGATAATGGGGGCAATTGTGTTATGATAGATATCATAACTACGGGGTGGGGTGCCTTTCAAACATTAAGGAAAGAAAACTTAAATTTGATTATCCATGCACACAGAGCAGGACATGGTATGTTCACAGAAGACCCCTACCAAGGGATGAGTATGGAAGTTATTGCTCAATTAGCAAGAATGATTGGGGCAGATAACCTGCATATTGGTGCTATTTTTGGAAAAATGAAAGGTGAAAAAGAAGAGATAGTCCACATTAAAAAAGAAATTGAATCTAAATCTACAAAACAAACAAATAAGAATTTATCTCAAAAATGGTATGGGGTAAAACCCACTTTTGCTGTTTGTTCTGGGGGAATTCATGCGGGAGTTCTTCAAAAATTAGTGAGAGTTATGGGAAAGGATGTCATTGCCCAGGCAGGAGGGGGTGTTGGAGCGCATCCTTTAGGAATTGAGGCTGGAGCAAAATCCATGAGACAATCTGTTGATGCTATTATGAAAGGAATTGATTTAAAAGAATATGCTAAAACCCACGAGGAATTAAAATTAGCTATTGGAAGGTGGGGTTATCTAAAATAATTTTTATTTATTCTCAGATTTTTTCCTTTTGAGGTTATTTCATAAAAAACCCTTTGCAGAATTTATATTTTTAATCAATTTTTCAGTATTAAAGATAAGTCACATTCTTATTACACTATCACAATATAATAAGATAAATAAATATTTTCATCGTTGGTTTTTTAAATTATAAATTTTATATCATAATATGAAACCAAAATATAGAAGAGCTGTTTTCATTGTAGCTTACGCAAAAACAAAAAAAGGAATTGAGTATCTTTTACTAAGGAGAAAACTGCATTGGAAAGGATGGGAGTTTCCAAAGGGAGCAATAAAACTTCTTGAGACAAAAAAGAAAGCAGTAAAACGCGAGCTTAAAGAAGAAACAGGACTTAATTTAATTAAGATAAAAAAATTTGATTATTCTGGGAAATATGATTATCATAAAATGTTTTCTGACAGAAAGAGTATCGTGGGCCAGACATTTATGCTATATTCTGCTGAAGTAAAAAAGCCTTCTAAGAAAGAAGTTAAAATTGACAAGCTCGAACATTCTGACTACAAATGGGTTTCTTTTTCCAGAGCAATAAAAATGCTTAAATGGCCAAATCAGAAAAAATCACTAAAGATTGTGAATAAATGGCTAAAAGAAAAATCTCATTAAACTCGAAAGAGGACCGCCATATCTGAAGATTTCTATTAAAGAGTCTGTGAAGATTATCAGAATCATAAACATCAGAAAAGCCCCTAAACTAATATAAAATTCTCTCTGAAGAATCATTCCTGCAACATTTCTTTTTCTTGCTTTATCATAACAAAGTGTATCAAAAGGAACATGCATTGTTGCCTGGGCTGCTCCGTAAAAGATCTCTGTAATAATCACTTGAAAGGGAGTTACTATAAAAGACTTTATTACCCAGATAACTGCATTTGTACCTGCTCCTACTTTCAGGATATTCTGTCTCTTTTGCTTATCTGAAAGTTTTCCTGCTATAAATGTGAAAATAATCCCTGAAAAAAGAGCAAGTGAGGAAACTATCCCAAGAGAGATATATTTCTCTCCTAGGATGAAGAGGAATATGAACAAAGGCCAGACAACATACCCAAGCCGCATCTCTGCGCCATAACCTAAAAACCCTAAAATATCTCTTAATTTCTGCCCATGGAAAAATTCTTTTAAAGAAAGATGGAATGGCTGGTGAATTTCTTTAGTAAGAAACAGGGGGATAATTGAACCAATAAGAAAAACAATTACTGTGGCAAAAAGAATGTAAAACCCAAAAAATGCTAGGATCAGCCCTCCAACTAAAGGACCCATAGAAGCAAAAACAATTGCAACAATTTTTGAAAATCCAACTTGCATCCCTCTTTGTTTTTTATTGCTAGCTCTCGCAAAGTCTATATGATAAGGAACCCAGAAAAAAGCTACATGAATTCCGTAAGTTAAAGACAAAAGAATAATGGGCCACTTAAAAGTTCCCAAAGTATAAAGAAGCACAAAGAGAATTATCAGGAAAGGCATGCTTATGAGCATACAATGCTTAAGTCCTATTTTTGAAAAGACTTTCGCAGAAATTAAAGAAAAAACTGCAGTCACTAATCCCAAAACTCCATAAAAAAGGAAGATAGTTGTAAAGGAATATCCTAATTGATAAAGATAGATGGGAATAAAAACTCCTATCAGTGCAAAGGCAAAAGCCCTTATTGCAACACTCGCATATAACTCACCTAGTTCTCTGTTTCTCAGAAAATGAAAAAAATTATAGTGCATATTCATTTGATAAAAAAGAAAAATTCATTAATAAATATTTCTAAGTAAAGTATAAAAATGGATTTTGTCTAAAAAGAATATGGAATTTAGAAAGATAGTTTTACCAACAGGGACAAAGATATTCTTGGGAAAAAATGCTGAAAGCAATGATGAGCTTATAGAAAAGTTTAAGGGAAAAGAGAATATAATATTACATACAATAAAACCAGGGAGCCCTTTTTGTGTGATTGATAAATTGAAACCGACTAAAGAAGAGCTTCATTTAAGCGGGACTCGTTGTGTCCTGTTCAGTCAAGATTGGAGAGATAATAAAAGTGATGTCAAGGTAAATGTGTTCACTGGAAAAGATGTTAATAAAGAAAAAGGCATGAAAGTCGGAACATGGCATGTTGCCAAATCAAAAACAATTAATATCAAAAAAGAGGATATTCTTAAATTAGAGAATCAAATAAAATGACACAAGGACAGGTACAACTAGGAAAAAAAGGAGTAACAGAAAATTTTATTGAAACTTTGAGAGAGTATTTCAAAAAGTATAAAAATATTAAAGTTTCTGTTTTGAAAAATGCAGGACATAAAAAAGAAAATATGAAAAGCTATTCTGAGGAAATTCTAGAAGGCCTCGGGAAGAATTACACTGTAAGGATTATTGGCTTCACAATTTTTGTGAAGAAGTGGCGAAAGGCTC
>CAZQSV010000023.1:0-6088 GCA_964596305.1 Candidatus Woesearchaeota archaeon | reverse complement strand
CCCTCGCTGCATGAAAATCATCACATATTTTCCCTCCAAATTCAAGATAAAGTTTCTTAAAATCTCCAACCCTCTTTAAAATCTCTCTTGATTGAACTTGTAAATACTTTTCAGTATCAAATCCTTTTTTTATCATATAATAAAAATTAGAGAAATCTTTTTAATCTTTATTGTATTTTTCAACATACTTTTTAATAATTTCTGAAGCATCTTTTCCAGAGATTCCTCCTTTGAATTCTTTCATTACCTGCCCCATATAAGCTTTTAGAGAAAGTCCTGGTTTTTCTTTGATAATTTTGAGTATTTTTTCTTCAACATCATTAATATCTTTCCTCTTAATTTTAATTGCTTCAGATATTTTAATCCCCTGCGCAATTCTCTTCATAGCTTCCTTTATATGATTTGCTTCAAGCTTATGTTTTTTAACTGCGATTAAAAGAGGTTCTAAAGAATTATTAAGGACATTTGAAATCCTACTAATCTCCTTTTCAAATTTACCAAATTTCTTCGCCAATTCTGGCTGATAAATCAACATAGATTTAGCCACCAAAGAAGGCTGATTCAAGACATTGAGTAAGCTTTTAAATTCTTCCACCCTGTTTTGTTTAAACAATAACTTAATCATTTCCTTATTCAGCCCCTTCTTTATGAATTCCTTTTCAATTTCTTTCTTTAATTTTGGCAGAGTTTTCTTAGCTTCATCAATTAATTTTCTTGGGATTTTTAATATAGGCAGATCAGTTTCAGGATACATTCTGGAAGATCCTGGCATGGGTCTTAGAAATTTTGTAGTTCCATCTGGCAGCACATTTCTAACTTCAGATTTTCCGTCCTTGCCCGTTTTATTCTGTCTTTTTATTTCAAAATTGATAACTTTAATCATTTTTTTAGGATTCTGAAATCCTTTAATCTCAACTCTAGGGTGTTCTTTTGTAGAAATATTCAAATCCTGCCTTATAGTTCCTAAACCCCTTTTAACATCAACACTTCTTAGGATCTCTCCAATTTTCAACGCTGTTTCCTTGACTTGTTCAGGATTTCTCATATCAGGAGATGTTGCTATTTCAACCAAAGGAATGCCCAACCTGTCCAGCCTAAAAATTGTTTTTTTATCTCCTCTGTCAATTATCCTCGCTGCATCTTCTTCTAAATAAAGTCCGTTTATTCCTACCCTGCCAAAAGAAAGTTCAATAAAACCACCCCTTGCAATAAGAACAGTTCTCTGAAATCCACTCGTATTGCTTCCGTCAACAACTGTTTTTCTCATAATCTGGGATATGGGAATTACTTTCATGTTTAACAAAAGAGCAATCTGCAAAGCAGTTTTCAAAGATTCCTTGTTTACCTCGTGCGGCGGCTCTTCATCAAGCTCAACAAGGCAGTTTGTATCATAACCCTGATAAATGAATTCCTTGCCTTTCCCTACTTCGTGCATTGCAGCAACATCAACTCCGCCTTCCTCACCAGCTACAGCATGAAGCTTTCTTTTAATTGTAAAATCAGGCTCATCATACCTTAAAACAGAAGGACAATTACAGAATAATTTCTTACCTCCTGCATTCAACTGCTGATGAATTTCTAACCCACATTTTAAACCAAGTTTCCCATAATCAGTTTCTGAATTTTCCATAAGGCGAGAAAGAAAAAAGAGTTTATTAAATTTAGGTTAAGCAGGGTTTAACGCCAGAGTATTTCCTTTTACTCTCTTAGAATATCTTATACCTGGAAGAGATAAAATATGATTAATAGCTCTCTCCTCTGATTTTTCTGTGAAAGGCGCATGAAATACGCGAGAACTTGTTTCATAACAACCACCCTCATAGGAATAATTTCTGGTTAAATTTAACACATCAATATTTTCTGATTTCTTCAAGGCTTTTATCTCATCTTCTCTCTCTAAGAAAGATTCTCGGCTTTCTTCAAACTTTTCTCTTGCCTTATAGAGACTTTTCTCTCCTTTGCTCTCATAATTTTTTTCAAAAGACAAATCAATCCCTCTATAAATCATCTCCATGAAGAATTTAAAATTCTCAGAATAATCTCCTCCCAAGTCAGAGCTTTTATGCCAGCTTCCTGCGCCTATAAAAAACTCTTTACCATTATATCTAGAATTTAGTGATTGTTTCATAATAGAAGGATAAATTACTGCAGCTACGCCAAGGAATGAAGCGCCTTTATCTTCAGAGACTATTCTTGGGATGTAATGAATATCAACAAGTTTAGGTACCTTAGAATACAAATACTGTGAATATTTTGATTTTAACTTCTCTCCGTTTTCATCAATAATTAAAGAAGCACTTGGGACTAATTTTGGATCCTCAATCAGTTCATCAAATGATTTTAAAATATCATTAGAAGCTCTTCCAGAAATAACTGTATCTATGATTGAGAAACCCTTTGCTCTAGGGAAACATTCATATTCCTTTGCCAATTCCTCTTTTCCTTCAATATCTCTTAAAATAAGGTCTGTAAAAGCCCTGAAATAGGGGTCTTTTTCTCTTTCACTTGGTTCCAGAGAAAATGACTTTGTTACATTTGCCCAATATTTTCTGGTCTTATAGATGAATTCGTCATTATTCTGGTCAGGGTAAATCTTTGAAATATTCAGATCTGCAGTGAAAGGGATTAATAATGTTCTTATATCTTTTCCTTTAAGTTCTAAATTTTTGGGCAATAAACTATTAATTGTATTCTGAGCTCCAAGGTTGTTATAAAACTCTTCTTGCACCCCTTCAAATTTTTTTAATTTATCAAGTGAATAAACCATCCCTAAGAAAAATGGAAAAGCTCCTCTACTGGGAATAATTAAAGTATCAAAATTTCTGTGTTTCCAGTTTTTTCTTGATTCAGGAATTTGCACAGCTAAATCCAAACATGCTTCAGAATATTTCTTTATATTCTCCTTAGAAAAGATATTTTCTAAACATCCCATAAATTTATTAGCAAATTCTACTTTAAAAATCTTACTATAGTGTAACCCCTCTTAAGTGGTGTGATAATGGTTTTTCCTTAGAAGAACCCCAAAAACATTTATAACTTATAAAAATTAATTAAAAATATGAAGAAAAGAGAAAGAAAAGAGATGAATATCAAGCCTTACAAAAATCCCTTAGTTAGAATACCAAAAACATTTGGGCAAAAAGCAGCAGACAAGGTAACCAAATGGGCAGGTAGCTGGGTTTTTATTTTCAGTTTTTTTGTTTTTTTGATGATCTGGATTTCAATAAATACATTAATGTGGATTAATCGATGGGACCCCTATCCATTTATTCTATTAAATCTTGTTTTGTCTTGTTTGGCAGCAATCCAGGCTCCAATAATTCTTATGAGTCAGAACAGACAAACCCAAAGAGACAGGGCAAAGGCAGAATATGATTACGCTGTAAACAGAAAAGCTGAAAAAGAAATCAGGGAAATAAAGAATCTTTTATTAAGAAGGCAGAGAAAAAAATAATCATTTTTCCAACCTGTCATTCAGTTCGCCAGCAATATTCTCCAGCATTTTTTCTTTTGCATTCCAGTTTTTGTGACCTAAAACCCATCCAAGTTTTACAAGAGCTGTCTCTGCAAGCATGTCTTCAAGAAAAATAATTCCTGCCTTCAAAAGTTCACGGCCATTTGAATAAACTAATGGATCAAGCCTGCCATAAGTTGTCTGGGCAGCAGCGCAGACAACAATTCCTTTTTTCTGAATTTCTTTAAGTTTTTTCAACCAGGATTTCTTTGCTCCTTTCGCAGGAACATGCCCCAACCCAGTAATCTCAAGAACAATTCCCTTGTATTTATTTTTCATGTAATAATCAAGTATCTTAGGATCTTGCCCTGGAAAGACTTTAACAAGAGCAACTTTCTCCTCAAATTTTGCGTCAAGTTTTATTTTGTTCTTGTTCCTTAGGTTCCATTCAGAGATTCTTTCAATTTTGTCAGGATAAATTTTTGCAAAAGGATTCCCATTTATAATTTTAAATGCATCTCTTCTTGAAGTATGCATTTTTTTGACTTTTGTCCCAGGCATTGCCAGGCAGTAATCATCATTTATTGTCCCATGTCCCACCAGCATGACCTCTGCAATGTCTGAAATAGCAGCAAGTGCAGCACACTGCAAATTCAAATTAGCATCAGAGCTTGCCCTATCTATGCTTCTCTGGCTGTAAGTCAAAACAACAGGCTTGTTTAGATTTCTCAGAAAAAAACTCAGGGCAGCAGATGTATAATGCAAAGTATCTGTCCCATGAGTAATTATAATCCCTTTTATATTTGAATCACTAAGGAGTTTTTTTGCCACACGTGCAATTTTTCTCCAGTCTTTAAAATCCATATCCTCTGACGCTTTCATCAAAGGCACTTCAACTTTTGCCACATTGGTTTTCTCAAACAATTCAGGATAAAATCGGAAAAGCTCAGAAGGTTCTGTCAATGGAGAAACACCTCCTGTCCTGGAATCCAAGCGCGAAGCAATTGTCCCCCCTGTGATAATCATTGCAATATTTGGCTTAGATGAATCTGCTTTCAAATCAAGTTTATGCTCCACCTCCTTTCCTTTTCTCAAAACTTTGATTTCCAAAATATCTTTTTTACTAAAACCAATATTATAACCTGTTCCAAGTTTCAAAAGAACAATTCCTTTTTCAGATTCAGGATTCTCCAAGAGGATTCCTTCATAAATTATTTTGCTGAGATGCACCTCAACTAAATCTCCTGGATTGGCTGTCATCTTCTTCATAATCACTATTAGAAATCAAAACTTAAAAAACTATCACCCAAAAACACCCCCAACTTCCAGCACAATTCCCAACAAAAATATCAGGCTCAGAAATCCAATTATCCACCAATTAATAGGAATTGAATACTCTGGCTTTCTGTCTCCTCTCTTTTTAGAGGCTATGTTCATCATTAAGATAAGTATTCCTGCAACACCTCCGGAAATCGCACCGCCGACACCCAGAACTGTTACAAAACTGGCCAAATCAAAGAAGCTAATTAATAGATAAGCGATTAAAGGAACAATAGAGACATAAAAAAACGAGATTTTTCTTTTTCTTAAATCAAAAATAAAGTAGTCTTTTAGAGCAAAGCTCAAAGCAAAAAAACTTGTTGCCATTGTGAAAATTCCCAAGAGGAAAAAGAATTTCCCGAAACCCCCTGTAAAAGAGAGAGTTGCTACCTCTGCAGCACCCATCCCAAGAACTCCAACAAAAACAAAACTAAACAAGATATACAAAACCATTGGAATCAATGCCCCAAGAAAGAGAGCACCTTTAAGCATTTTTTTGTCCTTACCCACCCCAAGTCTTAGTTCTGGAACAGAATTAAAACCAAGCAGTGCAAAAAGAACAACTCCAAAAGGAAGGAATATATTGAAAATTCCGGGAGAACCCAGAGAAGTAATGTTCTGCATTTGCACATCAGGCAAAAGAATAAAAGATACAATAAAGATTATAGCAATTATAGAAAGAACACCCCAAAACTCAAAATTCTTCAGACGTCTTATACCCCCTCTGCTTAAGAGAGATGTCATCAAAATCCAAAAAGCAATTCCAAAGAGCAAAGCATACTCAAAATTATCAAAAAAAAGTTTTGAAAAACTTTGCCCGCCTCCCAGGATGTAAGCCACTAAAGCAGAATAAATCCCAAAAATAATTGCAATTGACATAGCTTTTCTGCCCCATTCTCCAAGATACTTTGATGAATATCCTGGAAGCTGATGTATTTGTTTTGTTCTTAATGTAACTTCTCCCAAATACAGATTTATCAAAATCATCACAAGCCCGAGAAAAACAAGCCAAAATAAACCGAGAAAAAAACCTGCTTGGGCAAATACATACGGAAGCCCGAGAATTCCTGCTCCTATAATTGTTCCTGTAAGAGTAAATGCTATCGAAACAAACTTCCTCTTTTTTGATTCCATTTAACAATAATGGGTCTGCCAGGACTCGAACCCGGATCAACGGGGTACTCCGAAGTTCGCTCGCGTTATAGTAAGACAAAATGTCTCTCGCAAACTCCCTCGCCGAAACCCGTCATTCTATCCATTGAACTACAGACCCTAAAATGAAAAAATAAGTTAGCTTTTTATATGTTAGGATAT
>CAZQSV010000022.1:0-6737 GCA_964596305.1 Candidatus Woesearchaeota archaeon | reverse complement strand
AAAAAACCTGAGGAAAAAATCCTCAGGAAAAATAAACAGCTGCTTATTTCCAGACTTCTATGCCCAAATCAGATACTTCTTTTGAAGCACTGATATCTCCTTGATGCTCTCTTCCAAGCAAGTAAGGGCTCTTAACGCCAGTCATAATAGTAATGACACGGACTTTTCCCTGGAATTCCTTGCTGATTCTGGCTCCAATGATCACATTTGCTTCTGGTCCAAGGTTCTCTGAGACAATTCTTCCGATATTGTCGAACTCTTCAAGCTTCAAATCAGGACCGCAGGTAACGTGTATCAAAGCTCCTGTAGCACCCTTATAATCCACGTCAAGTAGGGGATGTGTAAGGGCTTGCTTAACAGACTGATTAACACGCTCTGAGGAGTCATCTTCACCAATACCAATAACCGAAATCCCGCCATCTTTCATGACTGCAGAAACATCAGCATAGTCAAGATTAATCAAGCTAGGCAGCGTAATTGTCTCAACAATACCTTTTATCATTGTGGAAACAAGTTCGTTTGCAACTGCAAAAGCAGATTCTATTGGCAATTGTCCTGCAATATCTACAAGCCTGTTATTGTCAAGAACAACACAGGTATCTGTAACTTCTCTCAATTCCTGCAGACCAAACTCTGCCTTGTCAATTCTTGCTTTTTCAGATTCAAAAGGCATTGTAACAACACCAATAACAACTGCTCCTGTTTCCTTAGCAATCTGAGCAACTACTGGAACTGCTCCTGTTCCTGTTCCACCGCCCATACCTGCTAATACAAAAACCATGTCTGCACCAGATACAGCTTTTTTCAGGTCTGACAAAGCTTCTTTTGCAGCTTCCCTTCCTATAGGTGGTTTTCCGCCTGCCCCTAAGCCACGAGTAAGCTCTTTACCAAGAAGAAGCTTTTCATCTGCTTTTGAAACACTCAAGTGCAGTGCGTCTGTATTCATTGCATAGATAGTAGCTCCATTAATGCTTTTGTTGTAAAGCCATGTCACTGCATTGCAACCCATACCGCCACACCCAATAACTTTGATGTTTGCTTTCCCAGCTTTTAACTCATCAAAGTTAATACTATGAGTTTCTGAATTCTGGATTGCTTCATTCGCAAAATCTAATACCATATTTTAACCTCCTTTCATATCGTTTGTTGCGGAAACTTAATTCCGCTGGTTGTTTTTATTTATTTAGTCGGAAGAAATTCTATCAACAATCTGTTTTCTTCTCAGCATTTTCGCCGAAAAGCTTAAATAGTTGACGAACTTCCAACTACTAACAAAGAATTCACCTGTTAACTTACTCGACCCCCATCGAATAAATTAATATTATAAAAAGATAAATATCTCTTTCTTTAAAAATATTTCTGTGTTTCAAGATTACTCTTTTTCCAGAATTTTTGCTTTAATTCCTGCCTCTTTGCACAATTCACAGAACTCCTTAGCGTCATCTTCACCTCCAACTATAGCTCCCCAGTGCATTGGGACAGCAAGAGTAGGCTTAATTATTTTTGCGGCTTCTGCAGCCTCCTCAGCACTCATCGTGAAGCGGCCACCAACAGGAAGAAGTGCAACAAAATCTCTTCCAGGCTGTTTGTATCCTGTAAGTTTCTGCATCTCTGGGATAACATCAGTATCACCGGCATGATAAATCACAACTTCATCTGTCTTAATAACATATCCCATCCACCCTTCTTCTTGCGGATGAAAATGTTTGTCTATGTTGTAAGCTGGAAAAGCGTAAATCTTCACCTCACCAAGGTCCAGCTCCTGCCCAGGCTCTATAATCTCAATCTTGATAGGAACATTAGACTTTGTTATTTTACTCTGGCAATCTGCAGACACAACAATCCTCGTTCCCTCCTTAACAATCTTCCCAATGTCAGGATAACTACAATGGTCATAATGACTATGGGTAATAAGGATTATGTCTGCAGGCTCCAGCCCATCCTTTATTTTGTAAGGATCAATGTAAATTACTTTCTTGTTCTTAATCAAAAAACCAGAATGCCCCAGCCATTGAAGCTCAATATCCTTAATTTTCATTTAAAGAAAAAACGACCCGGCTTTTTAAGGATTATTATTAAAGAAAAAAGGGCTCTCAATTTTTAAAGTTAATTAATATCTCTCTGAATTCTTTTAGATTCATCAAATATCAAATTAAAAAATTTTCTAGTAAAATTATCTGAAAGCAGGGAGTTTTTAGTTTTTGAAGCAAGAATCTCTTTCTCTCTTTTCTTATCATCTATTAATAGGTTGTTCTTTAATTTATATCCTCTAATCTTTCTTGAAATCCCAAATCTTTTTTCTAAAAGAGCAACTATTTTATTATCAATCTTATCTATTCTTCTACGAAATGTTCTGAGTTCGTTTTTCATCTTGCCTTTTTATAACCTTTACAAAACTTAATTTTTCTAACTTCTCCCTTTATCTCATCGAGATCTATCAAAACCTGGGCATCTTTTCCAAAACCAGGATTAATTAAAATTGTTTTTCCAATTTTGTCTTTGCCTTTGCCCTCATGGACATGCCCGCCAATACAAATTAATGGCTGGTGTCTCTGACAAAACTCTCTCGCAATAGAAGAACCAAGATGTTTCCTGTAAGCATATGATTTTTTATCCTTAACAACATCTAACTTTGTTTTATAAGGAATATTATGTGAGATAAAAATCACAGGAAATTTTTTGTCTCTTTTTTGATAAGCAGATAAGAGTTTATTGAAAATCTTTTTTATTGATTTTTTTAATTTTTTAAATTGTTTTTTTGAGATGTCTAATTTCTTCAATTTTTCCGATAATTCTGGCCCAGAACTCAGCCCATAACCAACAAAATTTATCTGATTAAAAACATGATTTCTATACATACAATCTTTAATATTTTTCAAATCTTTGGTCAGTTTTGGATTTAGTTTATCTCCAAGATACCAGTCATAAAAAGCTTTTCTGTAATTATAATCTGACTCATTTAAATCCTTAATCATTGAAGGACCATAACTCTGATCCCAGTTTCCACCGACCATAAAAACAGGTTTCCCAAAACTGTCCAGATATTTTAAGACCTCATGTCCTTTTTTAAGGGAGTCCTTCTCATATTGTTTCAGGTTTCTTTTTCCAACTTCACTAATAAAAAATTCATCTGCACCAAAAATAAAAGCAGAGTCTTCTTTCAAAATCTCAAAATATCTTTTATATAAAGGGGCGATATTAGAATCATCGCAAACATCTCCGACTTGAACAATACAATCAAAATCTTTAAAGTGAATCTTTGGTTTCACTCCATGTAAATCCCCAACAACGAGTATTTTCATAAGCTATTGAATAAGATCATATTTAAAAAACTAATTAAAAAATAAAATAAAAAATAAGAAAAAAATTTAAGATAGTTTTATTCTGCACTACCTTCATTAGAGCCTTCATCAGTACTTTCTTCACTTGCCTTTTCTTCTTCAGCAACCTCTTCTTTTTTCTCTTCTGGCTTTTCTTCACTTTCGCTATTTTCACTAGTTACTTCTTCGGTTGCCTCATTTTCTTGACTCTTCTCTATTTCTTCGTTCTTTTCGTCTTCCATTTGATTAAATGTTGTTTAGATAAAAAAGGATGCTTTTCAGCATTTTTAAAGATTTCTAAGCTTTCAAAGATGAAAATAAAGTTTTACTTCTTGCATCAAAGTTTCAACAAGTAAATAAGAATAAAAAAATAAAAGAAAAAGGAAAATAAAGGATTTTTTAGTTATCAGTCCTCGTCAGAGTCTTCATCATCGCTTTCATCACCTTCGTCCAAATCTTCTTCAGACTCTTCTCCGTCCTCAGGGTTGTCGTTAAATTCGTCTTCCATTTGAATTCATATGTTTAAAATAAAGAGGGGTATTCTATGTCTTTTTAAAGATTTATGAGTTTTATAGAATGAAGACAAATCAGGGTTCTGTTCTTGTAGCAGTCCTCGGGAAAGCGATTGCATCTTTTATTGTCGACAAACCACAAATCCATTTAATCAACCTCTCTGTTCCAAGCCCGTAACCTCCGTGAGGAACAACACCATATCTGTTAATATCAAAATAATACCCATAGTCCTCAAGTTTTTCTCCCTTTGCCCTTAGAGATTTTTTAAGCTCTTTTATATCTGTCTCCCTCTCACTCCCTCCAATCAACTCTCCGTTTCCTTCTGGCCCAAGCATATCAAAACATTTTGCTGTTTTAGGATTTTTAGGATCCTTTGGTTTATAAAAAGCCATTACAGATTTAGGATAATTTGTCACAAAAACAGGAGTATTATACAATTCCATTAATTTCTCTTCTTCAATTGTTCTCAAATCCTTTCCCCATTTAACTTTCATCTTTTTCTTATCATTAAGAATTTTCAAAACTTGATCATAGGTTATTCTAGGAAATTTCTTTTTCAAGGTTGGCTCTAATTTTTTTATGTCCCTGCCCAAAATCTTCAATTCCTTTTTATTTTTTTCAAGAACTTTTTTAACAGTATATTTAATCATCTCCTCAGAGTAATTCATTAATTCATCCAAGTTTGCCCAGGCAACTTCCATTTCCGTATGCCAAAATTCGGTTAAATGACGCGAAGTTTTTGATTTTTCAGCTCTAAAACTTGGAGCAACACAATAAATTTTCTCCAGAGCATACATAGCAGCCTCCGCATAAAGTTGCCATGTCTGAGCAAGATACATTTTTTTCTTGAAGTAATCCAGCTCAAACATTGTAGGTCCTTCTTCTGCTCCGCCAGGGATTATGATAGGAGATTGAAATTCATAAAATCCCTTGCTTCTAAAATACTCATGCAAAGCCCCAATAACAGTGCTGCGAATTTTCAAGATAGAAGTCATTTTTTGCGAACGCAGCCATAAATGCCGCCTGTCTCCCAAAAGCTCTTCATTCAAATCCTTATTAATAGGGAATTCATCACTCACTCCAACAATGTTTATTTTATCTGATTCTATTTCATAGCCAGTTGGCGCTCGTTTGTCTTTTTTTATTGTTCCTTCAATTTCAATAGAAGCCTCTATCTGGAGTTTATCTATCTTATCCCATTGTTTAGAAAATTTATCTCTTTTAAGAATACACTGAATTATTCCGCTGCTGTCTCTTAGAATAATAAATTTAAACTCATTGCTCCCTCTTTCACGATAAACCCACCCACGCACAGCTACTTTTCCTTTTCCGCTCTTCATTGCCTCTGATATTGATATGAATTTCATGGTGTCAACCTCTCAGTGTCTCTTGGGAATAATGCAGCTTCCCTAACATTTGATAAATTCAATAAAACCTGTGTTAATCTTTCAATTCCTATTGCAAAACCGCCATGAGGCGGAGCACCATACCTGAAAAATTTAACAAACCATTCCACACTTTTAAGAGAAATGCCTCTTTCTTTTAGATTTTTTATTATTTTTTCATATCTATGCTCTCTTTGTCCTCCGGAAGACAGTTCCATACCTCTAAAATTCAAATCAACGCTCTTAGCCCATTGCTCTTTTCCTTTTTCTCCCTCCATCACATAAAAAGGTTTTATCTTATGAGGGAAGCCATTAAAAAAATAAAAATCAGAATTATAATTCTTCTTTACATATTCCCACAAGATTTTCTCAGCCTCTGAATCTAAATCTTTGCCATAAATATTCTTTCCCTTCTTTTTCAGGATATCATAAATTTCTGGGAATTTTAATTCTGGGAAGGGAATCTTAGGAACTTTTATTTTAATTCCAAGCAAGTTTAACTCATTTTTACATCTGTTTATCACATTTTTAATTGCAGAAACAACCATCTCTTCCTCTATCTTCATAACCTCTTTTTCGTCTTTTATAAAAGCAAGTTCAACCGCACATGTCCTGTGTTCGCATAGATGTTTAGCAGTATGGCTTTTTTCAGCACGCCAACTAGGACCAATATCATACAATTTCTCTACACCTCCTAAAATCGTAAGTTGCCTGTGCAACTGGGGGTCTTGCCGAAGAAATGCTTTTTTATTAAAATATTTAACTTCAAAAACTTCTGAACCAGACTCAGAAGCAACACCCATAAGACAAGGAGTAAAAACCTGAACAAATCCGTTTTTATCAAGATAATCTTGCATGCCTTCAATTAAAGCAGATTGAATCCTAAAAATAGCATTAACCTGGGGCTTCCTCAAATCCAATGAGCGATTGTCAAATCTTTTACTTAAATCAGTACTCGTTGTTTTCTCATTGACATGAATTGGAAGTTTCTCTGCCTTATTAATAACAACAATATTAGAAACCTCAACTTCAACATCATTTCTGGCAATCTCTGATTTGACATTAGCCTTTTTAACCTTGCCATGAATCTCAACAACACTTTCAAGAGTCAGCTCTGGAATAAAATTTTTCTTATCTTTAACTATACACTGAACAATTCCTGAAGAGTCTCTAAGAAGAATAAACTTTAATTTTGCCAGCTCGCGAATTTCATGAACCCATCCATTAAGCAAAATATTTTCACCTATTTTTATCTCTTTAATAAACTTCCTTTGCATACTTTAAAAGAAAGAAAACCAATATTTAAATCTTATTTATTTTTTTAAATAAATTCTAGGAGTTAATTCAGCATCAGTGGTCAAATTAATTCCAAGATTTCTAATTCCTTCTTCATCTCCTCTGCTTGGGAGATGAGTTGTATGCATTTCACAATTTCTCAGCAAAGGAATTTTCTCTATACATTTCTTTGCACTTGGATTATTTTCTGCAGAAATTGATAATGCAATTAATATTTCATTCA